>NZ_JAHGAP010000008.1:0-148109 GCF_030248655.1 Vibrio sp. D431a
GTTTGCCATCAACGATCTCAACTGTGCCTTGTGTTTCAGGTACGGAAGCCGATTGGATAGACAGCGTATCACCATCAATATCAGTATCGTTTGGCAGGACATCAATCGTTACTGAGCTATCTTCCTCTGTAATTGTTGTATCATTAGAGGCAATAGGCGCATCGTTAACTGAGTTTACTGTTACCGAAACTTGAGCTTCATCCTCTAACTCACCATCTGAGATGGTGTAGCTAATCGTTGCATTACCGTTGAAATTTTCAGCCGGAGTGAAAACAAGCTTACCATCGATAATCTCAACGATACCTTGCTCTTCTGGTACAGAAGCAGAGGTAATGATTAAATCATCACCTTCAATATCACTGTCGTTAGCGAGCACATCAATTACAACCAGGGAATCTTCGTCAGTTTGAATCGCATCATTAGTTGCTATTGGCGCGTCATTAACAGGCGTAATATCTAAGTTAGCAGTGCCATTAATAACACCACCATCATCATCAATGATGTCATAGGAGAATGACACTTCAGTGTCATCATCAGCTTCTGGGATGTAAGTCCAAGAGCCATCGCTGTTATCAATTAAGGTGCCATTCCCACTCTCAATAGTGACGTTTGTAATGACAAGAGTATCGGCATCATCAATATTGACATTCGATAGTAATTCTTCAGTAGTTATCGTGATTGGATCGCTATCTTCCTCAACAGCGCTTAATGTCACTGGAGAATTAGTAAGTGGCTTACTTGAGCCATCCCCACTTGTCTCGATACCTGTTGTGAAGAAGTCATTTAAGGTCAACGCTTGTGTTTCAGATAAGCCGAGGGATTCTAGGCCAATAGTTTCAAAGTTTGTTGAGGCTAGCACTTCAGTACCATCTCGTACAATCGTGGCACTATTTTGCAAACTGGAGCCACTATTTTCACCCGCTGCAGGTGCGAGTTCTTCATCAATAGCAGAAGGGTCTTGACCTTGCTCAATAGCACTAATAATCTGTGCTACATCGTCTGAAATATCTTTTAAACCTTGCTCTTGAGCAAGCTGAATTTTCAGGTCTTGAGGCGCAGCATCTGTCATTGCCACTATCACTTCACCTGGTAGAGGCTGCTGTCCTTCTGCAAGGACTCTCAGCTGCCCATCCAAACCTATTACGACGACTTGATTACCGAGTGGCACTAATGCTGTACGATCCATATAAACCTTAACCCTAAATAACTGTCAAGTTTTTGACTAACAATACTAATTTGCTATATATTGCCCGAATATATAGTGCAATAACAGCAATTTGATGCTCAATAAAGTAATTATGTGTCATACATCAATAAGAATCCAGATGCATAAGTGTTTTATTTTATTAAAATCTGGACTCTCGTTTCTAGCCATTACCTCCATGTTTAATTTGAGATCTTAATTCAATTTTTAGGCAGATTTAGTAGGTTGATTTATCAAAATTGAAACAAATGAACAGCGAATCAACAGGTTACTTCATCGCATATTAATGTTATTGTGCGCTAAATTATTGACGCCCTTATAAGTATTCCACTTATAAGCCCTATCACCTCGAGAATTTTTACCATTATCTAGGAGAATCACAGTGAAGTGGACTCGTGCCAACGCCTTTTGTATTGGTATGTTCACCGCTAGTCATGCTTTTGGGCAAACGCTAGAGCAAGCGGTTGAAAACACATTAAAAACCAATCCTGACATCAAAAGTGCGTTCAATGAATTCGTTAGCAAGCAGTATGTGAATGAAGCATCTGGTGGTGCTTACCTCCCATCCGTAGACTTAGATGCCGGTATCGGTTACGAAGGAATCAAACCTGCAGAGTCAGGGCGAGATTCAACCGATCTGACAAGAAAAGAAGCCACCGTGACACTAACCCAGCTAATATGGGATGGCTCAGCGACACTTAATGATATGGATCGAACAGCAGCTGATGCTGAATCGGTCCGTTATCAACTTCTAGCTGATGCCCAAGACACCGCTTTAGAGGTCGCGAAAGTTTATTTAGACTCAGTAAAAGCTTATGAAATTCTGACACTTTCCGAGAATAACTTGAAAGTGCATAAGAAGATCTATGAAGACATTAAAAAGCGAGTTAACTCAGGTATCGGTTCTACAGCAGACCTAACCCAGGTAGAGGCTCGTTTAGCAAAGGCTCACGGTAACTTGGTGGCAGCTCAGAACAACTTATATGACAGCCACACCACCTTTACACGCCTTGTCGGACAGTCACCACAAGGATTGATTTTCCCAAGAGCGGACCAAAACTTTATTCCCTACACCATCGATGAAGCGATTGACTTGGCATTCGAGTCACATCCAGTAATCAAAATTTCGGTAGCTGACGTGGACTCTGCAAAGTTCCAATACAAGCAATCTAAGGGAACTTACTACCCAACGATATCGGTAGAAGCGGCTCAAACATGGCGTGATGATGCAAGCGGTATCGAAGGAAGCAGCGAAGAGACAACAGCAATGTTACGTATGCGTTACAACCTCTTTAACGGTGGTAGTGACGTAGCCAACGCTGAAAGTTTTGCCTACCAACTAAATAAAGCAAAAGACCTAAGAGAACGTGCATACCGCCAAGTAGAAGAAGGTCTTCGTCTATCTTGGAGTGCGTTAGATTTAACACTTCAACAAAAAGAGTTCCTAGCGGATCACGTAGATTCGGCCTCTGAAACTGTCATCGCCTACGAAAAGCAGTATCGCATTGGAAAACGCACTCTGCTGGACTTGTTAAATACTGAAAACGAACTTTTCGAAGCGAGAAAGAACTACTTAGATGCTCGATACTCAGAGCAGTACGCCAAGTACCGCGTTATGAACGCGACTGGCCAATTGTTAAATGCCTTGCGTGTCGATGTACCTACAGAATGGAATGAAAAGGTGGAGTACTGATCATGAAACCAGTGAAGATTCTATTTGCATTGGGTATGCTCGCCATCACTCAACACGTTGTTGCTGAAGACGAATATGAGTATCGTCCTGTACCAAATGCAGAACAAATAGCAGATTTGCAAGATGACGATAACGATGGTGTCATCAATGCTCGAGATATGTGCCCAGGTACACCTGAAGGCTCAGAGGTCGACAACGACGGTTGTGGAGAATACATTAAAGCATCAGATAACATGCAAGTGCGGATACTTTTTGCTAACGACTCTGATGAGATCAATCCAGTCTTCAGAAGACAAGTCCGAGAGCTTTCCGACTTTTTAAAAGAGTACCCTACTACTTCGATAGAGCTGCACGGCTATGCTAGTAAAGTTGGCGGTTCAAAGCATAACCAAGATCTTTCTGAAAGACGAGCACGCAATGTCCGTGAAGCCCTACTAAGCTACGACATCGAACCGAGTAGAGTCCGCATTGTTGGTTTTGGTGACACTCACTTAGCACAACAAGGGACCGATGAAGTCAGCCATGCTTTAAATCGTCGAGTAACCGCATCAGTCGTTGGTTACAAAGGCGAGATAAAAAGAGAGTGGACAATATTCACAACTCTTCCAGAAAGGTAAAGTACCTGTTTTTGTTTGCTCTGCAAGCACAAAGCAAACAAAAACGAGTGAATACTTAACCTCAGAAAAGGAGCTTCGGCTCCTTTATTTTTACTCATTTCGACAACCGTATTATGCTTTAGGAATCGGCACTTTAGTGTTACTCTAGCCACGTCATAACAACGAGAGTTTTGAAATGAGCAAACTTACATCAGATATCCAAGCGAACCTTGACCTTTTTGTTGCAGAAACGAAAGAAAACCAATTGGTTTGGGGTTTACGCAATGAAGAAGGTTGGCTATCTTGCGATTCAACTGAATTCGAAAACAGCGAAGTCATGCCTTTCTGGTCTTCTAAAGAAGATGCAGAAGCACATAATGTTGAAGAATGGGCAGATTTTACTGTACTAGAAATCCCATTAGATATCTTTGTTGAAGATTGGCTTTTGACTCTTGCTGAAGATGGTGTTCTTGTTGGAACTAACTGGAACGATCAGTTAGAAGGCAAAGAAATTGAGCCTCAAGATCTAGCAAAGCTTTACATTGATTAAAGATTTCTGACCTCAACTTTATGTTGAGGTCTTTCTTTTTATGCCTCTTCTTTCAATATCTCGACCAAGTGCATAGTTTCACTACTCTTTTTCTTAGTACACCCAACTTAATCACAACGCTGATGCGTTAAAAGCGCTATGATAACTCAACTTTAAAGGCACCTTAAATTAAAGGCTCGTTTAAACATGCGCGTGCTCTATCCCTTGCTTGCGTCACTTTTGCTCACTCCAGTATATGCAAGCGACACTCAAGATATTGAACCAAACCAAAATATCACACAGTGGCACTCTGTCTACCAAACCACACTACGAAGCAACCCTGAGTCGGCATTGAGCATGCTTCAAGATCGCTACCATACAGCGAAATCGGACAGCGAAAAGCTCTACGTAAGTGGATTGATTTATGAATATATGTCAAACATAAATCAGCCTTACTACGGCAGCAGTCAAGTCTTAGACAACCCTTTTTCTCAATTAGAATCAGAATATATTCTTGCCTTAAATGAACGTAAGCATGGTAGTTACGAGGCCTCAGTAGATAGCTTTTCTTCTTTGCGACAGACAATGAAGAAAATATCCGATTCCGAAGGCAAGGCTCTGATGAACTATCAACTTTGTTATACGCTGAATCAACAAGGTCGTTATCACAAAGCAAACTTTTATTGCTCATCCATAGAGAGCCACTTAAATCATAAGCATCAAGAAAACTTCCCTGTTGATCTTGCTTTGCGCGTGGTAGCAAATAACTACAATTACCGTGGTGACTATGAAAAAGCCTTAAGTTTGTATCGACAGTTGATGGCCAACATGTCGACGCAAAGCGATCCTTCAGGGATTTACAATGACGTCGGCAATTTACTTGCAGAGCTGGGGCAATTTGAACAATCAGAGCAATATCTCATTCAAGCCTTACTGGTTCGCCAAGATGAAGGGACACCTCTTGAAGTTGCGCAAGTCGAACATAGTCTAGGAGCGATGTACAGAAAATCCAAAGAACTCGATAAGTCCATCAGCCACTACAAAAATGCATTAACGATTCTCGAACAACTTCATTATCCATACGGGCAAGGGTTGACCTATTTAGGGTTATCTGCTGCTTTGGCCGATTCTGGGCAATTGGATACCGCGGTAGATTACATTGGAAGAGCATTAAACATTGCCCAAACTTATGAGAATACGCACCTTGAAACAGAGGGTCATTTGGCTGCTGGATTGGCATATTTAAAGAACCATACACCCGAAAAATCGATTGAACACGGTACAATTGCGTTAAGATTAGCGGTAAAAAACGCTAGGCCCTTATTGCAAGCGCAAGCCCAATTACTCCTCTCAAAAGCATACCAAGCTCAAAATGATTACAAAAAGGCGCTGGAGCATCACAAGGCCTACTCGACGATTGAACTAACGAACCGAGACGCGAGTAATATCAAGGCGTTAGAGGCACTAGATCTCACTAAAAAAGAGTATGAATATGATCTACAAGTCGCGCAGTTGAACAACGAAACTCTTCTAAGTCAGTACCAGTTTGAAAAACTCACAGACCAACAACGCACTTATAATTTTGTTGTTTTCTGTTTATTGATTCTCCTCGCTCTGGCATTGATGGTTCAGCGACAAACACGCTTAAAAGCCAAAATAGACAGCTTAACGTGTGCATTAAACAGAGCGGCAATTATAGAGACGATTAAAAGCCACACCTCCAAAGCGGAAGGAGACTTCCGCTACGTTCTAGCATTAATCGATCTAGATGACTTTAAGGCGATTAATGATCAGTATGGTCATCCGACTGGCGACTTAGTACTACAACAGGTATGCAAAGCGCTTAAAGCTAAACTTAATAAGGGAGAGTACTTGGGTCGTTTAGGTGGAGAAGAGTTTATCTTGCTATTGAAAAACGTCGATGAGATTGACGTTCCCTTTAGAATACAAAGTCTGCATAAAACAATTTCAGAAAAGAGTGTACATTCGCTTAATAACCATCAATTGAATATATCTGCGAGTCTGGCCTATCTATCAACCTCAATGCCACTCACCAACTTTGATGAGCTCTATTCGATATTAGACCAAGCGTTATACAATGCTAAGAAGCAAGGAAAAAACTCCCTTGTGGATGCATACAACGAGCCGATCAGTTTAAGTGCTGAGTATATTCTCTAATAAAACCAAACCACCAGCGTAGTGGTTTGTTATAGGTGGAAGCATCAGTAAGCCATTCAGATGCAACACCATCATCAAGGAGTCTTTGTGCCCAAGGCAAGAAAAAACATTCAGTCTCTAGAGCGAGGTTTTCTAATCCTCGAGTTGCTCTCGATGAGTGAGTCTCCCCTATCATTACAGACGATCAGTAATGCGATCCAGTTAAATAAGACGACTGTTCACGGGTTACTTGCGACTCTACACTCTCTTGGATATGTATCCAAACACAACCATAGCTACAGCCTAGGGTTTAGATGCTATGAACTGTCTAAGCCGATTGAACAAAAAAACGAAGCTATCCGACAACATTTTGTTCCATTGCTGAAAAAAATGGCCCAAGTGACTAACAACACAGCTTACCTCGCTGTACAAAGTGGCGCTAAAGAGTACTTGTATATCGATGCTATAGAGCAGGATAACCCTCTTACTATCCGTAGCCCGAGAGGGAAACGAGAAGGACTCACAACATCTGCGATCGGCAAAGTTTTTCTTAGTTTTGATGATGAGCTTCGTCGAACATTACGCCTTGAAAACCAAATATCCCCCACGTTAGAAACTGAACTTAATCAGGTTGTATTATCAGGTTACGCACTCGATTTAGAAGAGGCAGAGCCAAACCTCAATTGCTTAGCGATCCCCCTTTACTTGGATGGTAAAGTCGTTGCTGTTGCAGGTGTTAGCGGTGCTGCCTCCGAACTGACGGTCACTAGGCTAAAACACTTTGCCAGCATCTTTCTCAAATTTTAAGATTTGACAATGTCGAATCCTAGGCCATTTTTATACTGTTTTGATTACATGCTTATACGTCGCCTCTAATATGGTCGTTGTTCAACTCAACAACGTAGGAGAAGCGATGTCTACTGTATTAATCACCGGCGCTAACCGTGGCTTAGGCTTGCAATTTGTCCGCCACTACCTTGGAAAAGGTTGGCAAGTTATCGCAACTTGTCGTTCACCAGAAAATGCTAAGCAGCTCAATGAACTAGTAACCCAATCTAATCAACTTCAACTGATGGCTCTAGACGTCACTAACCAACAAGATATCGATCAGTTAGCCACTCGATTAGCGGATCGTCCGCTCGATCATTTAATTCTTAATGCAGGTGTATTAGGCGAAGAGTGTGCAAAGCTTGGCGAAATGACCCAGAAAAAATGGCTAGAAGTACTAAACATAAATACCGTCGCACCTGCCCTGCTAATTCAAGCCCTACAAGACAACGTTGCGAAAAGTCAGCACAAAACCATCGTGGGAATCTCAACCCGAGTTGCGAGTTTAAGCGATAACAGTTCAGGTAACATGTACAGTTATCGAGCATCTAAAGCAGCGCTTAATCAGGTTCTAGTATCAGCAGCACGCAATCTCGAATCGCGAGGAGTAAAAACTGTCGCAGTTCATCCCGGCTGGGTAAAAACCGATATGGGCGGTGAGGACGCAACCTTTTCTGCCGAGGAAAGTGTTGCAGGCATTGTTTCGGTCGCAGAACAGCTAACACTTGAGCAATCCGGAAGCTTCCGCGTATTTGATGGCTCTACAATCGAATGGTAATTGATCTCTAAATGACGTCTCCCGGCCAAATTGAAGGCCGGGAGAATACAGTAAACTAATAGGCCAAAAAGATAAAAGCTCGCACTATCGTCAGACAAGCGAGCCCTTATCGTCTATGGTGTTGTACTACTGTCAAACGCTGAGGAAGTCAGCGATTGCAGAGGCGTCATTTAGGCAATGATTTCCTGTGAAACTCACTCAATCATCCCATTCAGGCGCTAGCCCTTCAGGGTTTACTTCGCGGCCATTTCTTTCTAACGCATCTATCTTTGCAATCGCCTCTTCACTCAGATTAAGTTCAAGTGCTTTCAGGTTACTTGCCAAATTCTCTCGTTTAGTTGAAGACGGGATCACCGCGTAACCTTTTGACAAAGCCCAAGCAAGCGCGACTTGAGCGGGCGTGGCCTGATAGTCCTCAGCAATACCTGCAATAGTTGGGTCCCCAAGTACTTTCCCATATGCCAAGGTCATGTAAGACGTTACCTGAATATCGTTTTCCTGCATGAAGCTGACCAACTTACGATTTTGCAAATAAGGGCTAAGCTCGATTTGGTTAGTAACAATATTCTCTTTACCGACCACTTCTATCGCTTGTTGCAACAAGTCAATATTAAAGTTGGATACGCCAATATTACGGGTTAACCCTTGCGATTTAGCTTCAAGTAATGAAGCCATGTATTCGTTCAAGTTATTGTTATTGCCAGGCCAATGGATCAAGGTCAAATCCACATAATCTGTATTTAGCTTTTCTAAGCTCTCTTTTAGACTTGGAATGAGTTGTTCCGTGTTCATGTTATCAACCCAGATCTTGGTCGTAATGAATAGCTCATCACGTGCAATACCGGATTGTGTCAATACTTCACCGATTTCTGCCTCATTACCGTAAATCTGTGCAGTATCAATTACGCGGTAACCCACTTCTAACGCATTACGGACTGAATCCTTAACTACTTCACCCTCTAAACGAAACGTGCCGACGCCAAATGATGGTACTTTCATCTAAATCTCCTGAATTATCGATTTTATAGTTGATTCGAAGCAAAACTTTACGCCGCAAGAAACTTTCCGTAAAGTTAACAATACTCAAATCTAATTTGAAATATATTCAACAATGAAAGCTACTCTAGATGAAATGCGCACCTTTATGGCCGTGGTCGATACGGGTTCAATCAGCTCTGCGGCTGAACTGTTATCGATGACCGTCTCGGCGGTGAGTCGATCGGTATCTCGGCTAGAAGCCAAACTCGAAACGACCTTGTTAAATCGCACAACCCGTAAGTTAGATGTTACTAATGAAGGAACGATATACCTCGATAAAGTCAGACATATTGTAGAAGCAGTAGAGAATGCCGAAGCACAACTGAAAAGCCAGAAATATAAGCCTTCTGGCCTCCTACGAATAAACGCAGCTACCCCATTCTTACTGCACGTACTAACTCCGCACATTGCTAAATATCAGAGCTTGTATCCAGAAGTCGAAATCGATCTCAATTCCAATGAGGAAAATATTAGCCTTTTGGGAACAAAAACCGATATTGCTTTTCGTATCGGTGAGCTACAAAACTCAACCATGCGCGCGATATTTCTTGGTAAAAGTCGGATTCGAATCGTCGCGAGTCCAGAGTATTTAAGACAACATGGTACTCCAACCTCAATAGATCAGTTACTCAATCACAAGCTACTTGGATTCAACAAGCCGGAGTATCTTAAGGAATGGCCGATCATGGATGATAAGAACAAACTTCTGCGTATTATGAGTAGCCTAAGATCTGATAATGGCGAGACGCTAAGATGTTTAGCCTTACATGGTGCGGGGATAGCTTGCCTGTCTGACTTTATGACCTACTCTGACCGACAAGCTGGTCGCTTAGTGGGCGTGCTTAGTGAACACACGCATAATGTCGAACAGCCCGTTCATGCGGTGTATTACAAAAATGCCAGCACCTCACGCCGGATCAGCTCTTTTATTGACTTCATCAAGCAAGAAATCAAGGTAGAGAACCACCAGTTCCTTTAAAGACCACCGCTGTTTGTAGCAAAACACTTTTGTCTTTTTGCCGCTTTTTCTCACAACAAAAATCTCATAGTGTCCTGAATATCAGGGAGGCACCTTGCCTCCTAGTACTCACAGTAATAGTCAGGCTTCATAATGCATAAAGATTTAAGTAACAGATTCACCATCGGGGTTGAGCTCCCCCTAGATAATGACTGGACCCAAGAAGGCCAGAAAAAACGCCTGCTCCAACGAAAACCGTTCGGCGTACCAGACATGAGTGCACATAAACAGCGTATTATGTTAGCCGATAAGTTAGGCTTTAACGTAGCGTGGGTGAGAGATGTCCCGTTGTACGACCCTAACTTTGGAGACGCGGCACAAATTTATGAACCGTTCAGTTATCTTGGCTATCTCTCTGCGTGCACCGACAACATTCTACTAGGGACAGCAGCGATAGTATTACCGTTAAGACAACCTTGGCTAGTGAAAAAAGCCGCTGCGACCATCAACGAGTTAAGTGGTGACCGCCTGATACTCGGTGTGGCTAGTGGAGACCGCCCTAGTGAATATCCCGTTTTTAATGCCAACTTTGACAGCCGTGGATCAGCTTTTCGAGAAAGTGTAGAGATTTTGAAAGATACGAAAAATGATAAACTGGGTAACGATCTACAGTTATTACCCGAGTTTGCTGATATTCCTATCTATGTCGCAGGGTTAGCGCAGCAAAGTCCACAATGGATAGGAGAAAACCTAGACGGCTGGCTCGCCTACCCAGGCACACCTGATGATCATGAACACCGCGTTGCACTTTGGCGCTCCGTAGCGGGAAACAAACCCTACGCCAGCTTTATTCATCTTGATTTAGTCGATAACCCAAATGCACCAGTCGTTCGGCATCATTTTGGTATCCGGGCCGGAGTCAATGGCTTGAGCGATGAGCTAGAAAAAATGCAAGAAGCAGGAGTCAATCACATCGGGTTGCATTTCCGTCGTAATAGCCAACCAATTGAGAAATCAATGGAACAGATCGCTCAGTACGTGTTGCCACGCTTTAACTAAGATCAAATAAAAATATGTGCCACCTTACTAAGGGGTGGCACGCTAGGCTTGGCACTTGGAAAAACAAAAGCTGCAATAACGACAAAACTCTTTTGTTAAAACAACAATAATAGAGTTATTTTAAAGTAAGTCTTGGTTGAATAAAGTCGATGAACGCGGAAATACGTTTAGAGACTGAAGAAGATTTGTAGAACACAGCATTGACCTGTTCTCGTCCAGTATTTGTGATTTTTTCCGATTCAAACAATGCCACTAACCGTCCAGAATCAAGATCATCTTTCACCATAAAGCCAGATAAACATGCAATGCCGTTCCCTGCCAGCACTAACTGTCTAACCGTTTCACCACTGCTGGATAGGATATCAGGCTCTATCATCTCAAACCCTCGTAATGGCCACTGATTTAACACTTTAGCGCCAGAAAAACCGATCAAGTTATGACTGCGCAAATCGCTCACCGCTTCAGGGAAACCTCGTTTAGATAAATAACCAGGCGTGGCAACGATAAATAGTGGGCTTGTTCCTAAAGGTTTAGCATGCAGTGTTGAATCCGATAATCGTCCAATACGTATCGCCACATCGGTTCTTTTTTCCAATAGATCCACAAAACCCTCATTAGAGGTAAGATCGAGCTGAATATCAGGATAAGCCTCTTTAAATGGCTGAATTAACGGCACAAGTTGATGTAAAACAAATGGGCTAGCGGCATCAACTCTTAAGCGCCCCTTGGGTAATTCACCTCGTGTGATGATCTCTTCTTCAGCTTGCTGTATTTGTAGTAAACCTAAGCGAACCGCTTCAACAAACTGATGCCCTTCCTCAGTAACTTCCACTCTGCGTGTCGTGCGATTCAGCAAGGTTACCCCCAACTGTGATTCAACTTTACTAACCGCACGAGATACCCTAGCGACTTGAATACCTAGTGCATCAGCAGCGGAAGAAAATCCACCACTATCCACAACTGCCATGAGAATCTCTAATTCATCTGATCGGGTTAACATTTCATCCCCTTTCTTAACTGCGCATTTTCATCATTTATAACAAAAGTATTTTGTAATAAACACCATTTTTCGCAACGAATAACTCTTTAATAATACACGACATGGAAACGGGCTATTCGTTTATCCATTCATATTCAATGATTATAAGAGAGAGTTGTTATGCCTTTAGCTTTACTTGCATTGACGCTGAGCGCCTTTGCTATTGGAACCACGGAGTTTGTAATTGTCGGTCTGATACCGACTATGGCCTCCGACCTCAACGTATCATTACCTTCAGCGGGTCTTTTAGTTAGCCTGTACGCACTTGGTGTCGCGGTTGGTGCTCCCGTTTTAACAGCGCTGACTGGTAACTGGAAAAGAAAGTACGTTCTGCTTTCTGTTATGGCACTGTTTGTTCTTGGCAATCTGTTAGCCTGGCAAGCACCTGGATACAACACACTAGTTACAGCAAGGATACTGACCGGGCTTGCACACGGTGTGTTCTTTTCGATCGGCTCGACTATCGCCACTGGCCTAGTGTCAAAAGAAAAAGCCGCTAGCGCAATTGCTATTATGTTTACCGGTCTCACCGTAGCTCTAGTGACGGGCGTGCCACTTGGCACCTGGATTGGCCAGACATTTGGTTGGCAGGCAACCTTCCTAATCGTCGCGATCCTTGGAATCATCGCACTGATAGGAAGCGCTCTGCTAGTGCCGAGTAATCTGAAACAACCACCAGCAACCAAGCTGTCATCGCAAGTAAAAGTCTTGACTCAGCCTCGTCTACTTTTGGTGTACGCAATCACCGCGCTCGGTTACGGTGGTACGTTCACAGCCTTCACTTACTTGGCTCCTATTTTGGAAGAAGTTTCGGGGTTTGGCTCTAGCGCTATCAGCCTAATTATGTTGGTTTATGGTGTATCAGTCGCATTCGGCAACATCTGGGGCGGAAAGATGGCCGACTCTATGGGGCCAATCAAAGCTCTGACAGCGATTTTCTCGGGCCTAATTGTGGTATTGCTCGTGTTTAGTGTCACAGCATTTAATCCAATTTCTGCAGTAGTGACCATTCTTGTCTGGGGTGCCTTTGCCTTTGGTAACGTTCCAGGACTTCAAGTTTATGTTGTCAAACTAGCAGAGAAATATTCACCTGATGCAGTCGACGTCGCTTCTGGTCTCAACATTGCTGCATTTAACGTAGGTATTGCACTGGGTTCTTGGGGCGGTGGCCTTATCGTGGCCAATGCTGGGCTGATGCACACACCTTGGATTGGCGCGATCGTAGTATTAGGTGCTCTACTACTAACCCGTTTCAGCGGAATGCTAGACAAGCGTGGAGAGCAGCACGCAACGGCACACTGATTCACGTTCCGAATCTATAAAAATCACTTAAATTAGCCCGGCATTACGTCGGGCTTTCAATACAGAGTTTAAATACACCATTGACTGAGGTAGAAAGTTTATTCTACCCTTAGGTAAAACAAACGTTCTACCTGGTGTATCAAATAGTGAAAGAAAAAATCGCAGCAAGCCTAGAAAAAGCATTCAGTCAGTATGGCTTCGCCGAGCCTAGCGTACCCCAACTCAAAAACGCCTGCGAAGTCAGCCTGAGAACCCTGTACAAATACTACCCCTCCAAGGAAGCGATGATTGTTGCAGCTCTCGAGCATCGCCATCAAAGGTATTTGAGTTTTTTGCTCGAAGACGCCCCTGCCAATGGAACACCGGCTGTATTACACCTATTCACTCGCCTCGAGGATTGGATGAAGGAGTTTGCACCGAATGGCTGCATGTCCATCAATGCATTAGCAGCCTATCCAGAAAATCTATCAATTAATCAAGCAGTAAAACAACACAAATTGGCGGTCCGTCAGCTTATGGGCCAACTAAGTCAGCGAGAAGACCTCGCAACCACACTCTTCTTGTTACATGAAGGTCTATCCAACGCATGGCCGGTTCTCGGTCACGCTGCCTTTGCATCCGCTGAACGCACTCTGCTAGAACTAATGAAGGAGAACAATCAATGACCACAATCCCGAAAGTCATGAAAGGCGTCCAACTTATCGGTCATGGTGGGCCAGATATGCTTCGTTACCGCGATGATCTACCTGTGCCAGTCCCCTCGCCTGATGATGTATTGATCCAAGTTGCCGCTGCCGGAGTCAATAACACCGACATCAATACCCGAACAGCATGGTATTCTAAAAATGACGCCAATAGCATGGATGCAAGTTGGTCAGGAGACGCGCTATCTCTCCCTCGAATCCAAGGTGCCGATGTATGCGGTACCATCGTCGCTGTTGGTGAGAATATCTGCCCATCACGAATCGGTCAGCGTGTGCTTATCGAACCATGTATTACGCGCTTCCACAGTCAAGCACTTAGCTCGCCTTGGTACTTCGGTTCAGAATGTGATGGTGGCTTTGCTCAGTTCACTGTTGTTGACAGTAAACATGCATATGCTGTGAATAGTAGTTTATCGGATATCGACTTGGCCTCCTTCCCTTGTTCTTATTCAACTGCCGAGAACATGCTTGTCCGCTCTAATGTCACAGCGAGCGATACCGTACTGATTTCAGGGGCATCCGGTGGTGTTGGCTCTGCCGCAATCCAACTGGCGAAGGCGCGTGGAGCATACGTCATTGCTATCGCCAGCCCAGAAAAGAAAGAACAGATCACGGCATTAGGAGCAAACCAAGTTATCCCTCGCGATGCAAATTTAACAGCGACTCTCGGAGAAAACAGCGTTGACGTAGTGATTGATTTGGTCGCAGGAGAGCAGTGGCCACAATTTCTTCAGGTACTAAAGCCAGGATCAAGATACGCTGTTTCCGGCGCCATAGGCGGCCCAATTGTCGAGCTGGATGTAAGAACTCTTTACCTTAAAGACCTAGCGTTATTTGGTTGTACCGTTTTGGCACCAGAAGTATTCGGTAACTTGGTTCGCTATATCGAACAGAACGCAATTCGTCCCTTAGTCGCGGAGTCATTTCCCTTGAACCAGATAGGTCAAGCGCAAGAAGTATTTTCACGCAAGCAACATATTGGGAAACTGGTTTTGGAAATCACATAGCTTTTGTGATTAACAAAGACCTATACAAGTCATTGTAATTTGAGAACCCTTTAAGCATTCTACAAAATGTTCAGTAATTAGGAGTGCGCTACGGTTGGCTTAGCTTGTTATCCCTTTTCATCACGCTAAGCCAGCTTGTAAAAATATGTGTTTGTTTCTGAGTTATAAATGTTTAATACCAACATTATCTTACTTCTGGCGTTTATGAACAGAACCGAGATCTGAACGACTTTGGTGTTAAACCTACGATCCTATTAAATATTTTCCTGAACGCGCTCACATCTTGGTAACCCACTCTAAATGATATTGCGTCAAATGTTAGGGTTGTCGACTCAAGTAAATCACAAGCTTTTTGGACTCTTAAGCTTTGTATGTATTGGTTAACATTGAAACCTGTCGCCTTTTTAAAGCGTCGCTGCAATGTCCTTTCTGTTAAACAACTCAACTCTGCAAGCTCTTTATTGCTCAGTTTTCCTTGATAATGATCGTTTATATAGTGCTGTAGTTGAACAATTACCTCATCACCATGTTGGAAGTTTGGGGTAAACTGTTGATAAAAGCGTTGCTCTCTCGGACCAGTATCAATAACCAACATTTTTCCTAACAGGCGCATTACTGCCGGTGACGCAAATAAGGAAACCAATTCCAAGCCTAAATCCACCCATGACATCATACCCCCAGCCGTAATGATCGTTCCTTCGTTAATAAGGATGGCTTCTTGTCTTACGTGGATATCGGGAAACTGACTCGCTAATGAAGGAGCCAAGCCCCAGTGTGTTGTACAAGACTTATTGGTCAACAACTGGGTTTGAGCAAGAATAAAAGTACCAGCGCAGGCGGAGGCTAAAATCGCACCTTTACTATATTGGACATTTAACCAGTCGAGTAGCTCTGGCTCTGGTTCTAAGTAATATTGACCAGTGCCGCTGGGCGGAATCATTACCGCTGTTTTCACATCGAAGTGCGTGTTTGACCAGTGATCCAATATCTCTACTTCAAAGTGCACATCAACGCCCAATTTAGCCGCCGCACGGTTTGCCATCTCGAAGAGTTCGCTTAAACCATATACGGAGGCTTGCGAGCTATCTGGGTAATTAACGAGTGCTATTTTCATTTATCTTCAAGTGTCGCTTTTTGACTCTTTTGTGTCATTTTAGACTCTAAAGAAGGTGGCTAAAAGTCTTTATATTATTCGTACCGCAATGATCCTCAATAAAAGGAAAAGAAAATGACTCAAAAAGCCCTACTTGTAATTGATTTGCAAAACGACTATTTCCCAGAAGGAAAGTTTCCTTTATGGAATACAGAATCAACTTTAGACAATGTTAAGAGAGCAATAACTAAAGCCAATGAGCAAAACATTCCTGTGATTCATATTCAGCATATTGCCGATCCTGCCATGGGCATTGCCCCATTCTTCAATGAAGGCAGCGACGGTGCCAATATTCACCCAGAAGTTCTTGCTTTAGCGCCGAATTCCGAAATCGTGGTAAAGCACTTCGCAGATAGCTTTGAAGGAACACGTTTAGAAGAAGTATTGGCAAGCAAAAATGTAACGGAGTTACTTGTATGCGGAATGATGACACAAAACTGCGTCACACATACTGCTATCTCAAAATCTGCGGACAAGTATGATGTTTCGATCTTAATGGATAGCTGTACCACGGTCGATGAAATGATTCACAACATTGCACTTCACGCTGTCTCAACGAGAGTTCCCCTCGTAACTATTGAAGATAAGCTGTAATACACGCAAAACCTTTCGCTCACACAATGCGGGCGAAAGGTCACACATATATGCATTTTCATTGATATTTGCTTACTTTGTGTTAAACATTGGTTTCCAAATAGTTACAAGGAAACATTTATGAAATGGATAGTCGCATTGTTTATTAGCTTATTTTCAGTTTTCAGCCATGCGAAAGAGTGGAAACAAATTCGCTTCACTGTTGAAGGGGCTTACCCTCCATTTAGCTGGACGACAAAAGAGGGAAAGCTAGAAGGGTTTGAAGTCGACCTCGCTAACGCGTTATGCAAAGAGTTAGAAGTAAAGTGCGTTATCTCAAAAATGGATTGGGATGGCATCATCCCTTCTCTCCTTAGTCGCAAGAACGATGCGATTATTGCTGCAATGACAATCACAGAAGAACGAGAAAAGAAAGTCGATTTCACCGTCCCTTATGCAAAAGTACCGACTCGTTTTGTAATGAAAAATGATAGAGAAATCAACATGGATGACGGCAGCCTAAATCGTTTATCTATTGGAGTTCAAAGAGCCACAATTGGTGATAAGTACCTTTCGGCCTTGTATCCAGATATTGATATTCGTCGTTATGGTACGTTCGATGAGGCATTTACCGATCTACTCAATGGACGGTTAGATGCTGTATTTGGCGGCTCAATCGGTTTAAGTGCTGGTTTTCTTGAAACTGCACAAGGTCAAGGCTATCACTTTACTGGACCAGCGTTTACTGAGGAAAAGTGGTTCGGCCGTGGCATTGGCGTAGCAGTGAGAAAACAAGACAAAGAATTAAAAGCATTACTCGATAGCGGAATACAAAAATTGATCCAGAGCGGTAAGCATAAAACCATCGCCAGCAAGTATTTCTCCTATAGTATTTACGAGTAACCTCTTTATCTTTTTATAGCCTGCGCGGTATAGGAAACTTCCCTTTCCCTATATGGCGACAAAAACGGAGCCCTCGAGCAGTCGCCCGAGGGTTATTTTTATAAAAAAGCCCACGTATATAAGTAACCCGCTCCCATGGCCATCGTTAAGATAACGATTAGGAAGGCAGCGATCATTTGGTTCTTAAAAATTGATTTCAACAAAATCACTTCTGTAAGACTTGCGCCAGCACTACCAATAATAAGCGCCATAACAGATCCAAGAGCCATACCTTTTTGTACTAGTGCCGCGCTAAGTGGAATGACCGCCTCTGCACGGATGTACAATGGAATACCAATGATTGCTGCGACCGGAATCGCGTACCACTTCGCTTCACCAGCGAACTCCGCAATGAACTCCGTCGGGATGAAGCCATAGATAAATGAACCAATCGCAATGCCCATCATGAGATAAGGGAACACTTGCTTAAAGTCTTTCCAAGTTGATTGCCAAATACGTACCCAGCGGCTAGGTTCTTTCTCTTCCACGACTGTCGCTGTTGCACTACCGTCTGATGAGCAGCAAGACACTTCCACTTTAGGTTCAGGTTTTGGTGCATCACCACAGCAAGATGTTTTCGCCGCAACTGGCGTAGGTTCATTGCAGGCGCTGGTACCACAGATTGATGCTGGTCTCGCTTCTTCTTTTTTCTTGCTTGAATCGCCACAAGAAGTACCGCACGAAGAAGAACCTACCGCTTGATATGCTTCTGGTTTGACGTAACGTTCAAACCCTAGTTTTTCAAGTACATAGCCTGCTACCACTGATACTGACATCGCGATAGCAAAGTAAAATACCGCAACTTTCCAACCAAAAGTCACCACAAACAAGCCAATAATCACTGGGTTAAGCAACGGGCTTGCAAATAGGAACACCATCATAGGTCCAAAACCTGCTCTTGCACGCAACAAGCCTTTTAAGAAAGGAATGGTCGAACACGAACAGAAAGGCGTAATCGAGCCTAGCAACGCAGCAATGAAGTAACCTTTACCCTTTTTCGAGCTAAGAATAGATTGAATTTTTTCTGGCGTTAGAAAATCTTGCAACACACCGACAATGTAGCTAATTGCCAGAAATAAGATGATAAGTTCGGTTGCTAGAAACGCAAACATATCCAGCGCTTCTTTAACCATTGTTATAATTTCTGTATTCACATTTACTCTCCTCGTCATTTTCGCTAACAAGCTTACCTGATAGATAAGCTTTCATTTCGATATTTCTGGAATTATAGAATCACAAAACAAAAAATCAACAGAATATTTCCATAAAAATGGAATAATAAAACTAGTCATTACTTATCATAAAGTTACATGTCGTTAGCTATGCAGACTGGTTGTCTATGATAATTTCAGAGCATCTCGAATCCTTTTTATCAAACATAACCTAAAATTATCAAAATAAGAAAAAACCATAATTATTGCAGCAGCACCCTCTGAGTTAGTATGACTTTCGACCATTCTTAATAATAAGGAAAACCTATGAGAGCGATAACTTACCAACGAGATAACGATACTTTCTCTTTATCCGAATTACCTACACCAAAACTAGAAACCCAATTTGATGTATTGGTTAAAGTTAACGCTGTTGGTTTGAATCCTGTCGATGCAAAAATTCATTATTGGTCAGACATGGTCACTAACATGGATAACAATTTTGTTGGCGGGTTAGACGTATCAGGAGAAATAGTCTCTGTAGGCGATGCGGTCGTTGATTGGAAGGTTGGCGATAAAGTGTTGTATCACGGAAACATGAGACGCCATCACGGAGGATTCGCTGAATTTGCTATCCATGATTCAAGAACGCTCATAAAGCACCCTCAGGTTCCGGTTGAAGTGGCAGCATCCACACCTTGCGCAGCCTGGACCGCATATCGCGCTTTGGTAGACAAGCTCGATATTTCAAATCGAAGCAGCATTTTTATCGCCGGAGGTGCTGGCGGCGTTGGAAGCTTTGCTATTCAGTTAGCAAAGACATTTGGTGTTGAACAGATCATTGCTACTAGTTCAAAAGCTAATCACGCATATTTGTCCTCGTTAGGAGCAACCCATACGATTGATTATCATCATGAAGATGTAGTTCAACGAGTAATGGACATTACCGGAAATCATGGCGTTGAGGTTGCACTCGATTGTGTAGGCGGTGATAACGACCGAATTGCAGCCTCGGTGTTAACCTTTGAGGGAGAAATGGTGGAGCTCGTCAAGACTGTCGACCCTTCTCAATATCCAGATGCCTTCTTAAAAGGCTTGGGCTTCCACCAAATAAGTTTGGGCTCTGGTCATGTCTTTGGCGAGAGAGGGTTTGCAAGTATCGTTAATGCCGGAAAGGAAGTGTCTGAGCTATTAGAAAATGGAGAATTGGAAGTACCGAAACTGAAGATCATCGGCTTAGAGGATGTAGGTAACGCACTCTTGGACATGCGAAATCAGAGAACAGTTGGAAAGATTGTCGTTAATCTGAACCAAAAATAATTAATAAAAATCTCGAGGCACACTGGCAAAGTAATGAGCAAGTTAAAGCATCTTGTTACTTTGCCAGATACGAAAGACTTTTATTTTATCTATAACGATGAATGAAAAACAAAATCTCTTGTCATGCTTCCCTGCACTTCACCAAAATTAGGCGTTTTCGAGAGTGTCTCTCCAAGCCGCTAGCAATTTAATATGACGTGGTTCAATCCCACAGCAACCACCAATAATGCTTGCTCCCTGCACATGCCACTTTTTAGCATACTCAAGATATTCAGTCGGAGAGAAATGACGAACTTCCTGAATGGTCTCGTTGGCTTGGTGCGCTTGCTTTATCGGAGCAAAGCTATTTGCGAAAACACCTATCGTCAATTCTCTACCTGACTCACTCAATACTGCTTGTGTATCTATGATCGCTTGCTCGACAACTTCAGGAATAGAGCAATTGAAAAAGATACCTGAAACATTTGTTTTCAACAGCGTATTAACCGCGACTTTAAGAGATTCCCCTGAGCGAAGGCGAGGCAAAGAGTTAGGGTCATCCATTAAGGTGAAAGCAAGATAATTGGGCTTATCTGTTTTGGCTAAAATTATTGATAGAATTTCAACTTCAGCAAGGCTAGACACGGTCTCAGCTAACCAAATATCAACATATTGATCTTGAGCTTCAAATAACTCAGAAGCCACTTCCAGTGCCCTTTTCGGCTCGAATAATTCAGGCCTGTAAGACCCCATTACAGGAGGAAGAGACCCCGCAACGAGCACTCTATCGTTAGAGCTGGTGACTACATCTCTGGCAATTTTGGCTGCAGATTTTGCTAACTCAGCCCCTTGCTTTGCATAGAGTTCCTCTCCTAAGTGAAATGGAACACATGCATAACTGTTGACAGTGATAATCTCTGCGCCAGCGTCTATGAAATTCTCATGTGCCATTTTTACATATTGTGGTGATTCAATTAGCGCTTGTGCACTCCAAAGCGGCTGAGAAAAAGGGGCGCCAATACGTTTTAACTCTCGCCCCATGCCACCATCTAAAATTGTTACTTTCTTCATTTAGACATCCATACCGCCAAACATCCATAAGCTCTATTCAAACACAATTTTTATCAATTCAAAATGAAATTGTTATGTTTAAAGTGAACAAAGACTTAATGGCTGATTAAACACTCTAGTATTTACCAGACCTTTCATTCGGACCAAGCTAATGTTATCGCCATTAACTTCGAGTAAAAATCCCATTATCTATGTCTCTCGGCGAGGCGAACGTTACGAGCCACAATAGTGCATGAAGTGATTGAGGGACTCGCCCTCAATCAAATTTTCTTTTTATTATAATACTTTAGATAAAAACTTCTGCAATCTAGGGTTGGTGGGGTTATCAAAAAATCGCTCAGGAGAGTCAGAAACCAAAAGCTCACCATCTTCCATAAACAACACCCTATCAGCGACCTCTTTTGCGAAACCCATTTCATGAGTAACCACGACCATCGTCATTCCGTCCTTGGCCAAATCTTTCATCACATCAAGAACTTCTCCAACCATTTCAGGGTCTAGTGCTGATGTGGGTTCATCAAACAACATAATGTTGGGCTTCATTGCTAACGCACGAGCGATTGCGACGCGCTGCTGCTGTCCACCTGATAAATGATTAGGATAATTATCCATTCTCTCCGACAGACCGACTTTATAAAGCAAATCTTTTGCTTCTTTCTTCACCGATTCAGGGTCACGTTTAGAAACCTTTAAAGGTGCTAACATGACGTTCTCTATCGCCGTTTTATGTGGAAAAAGGTTGAAGCCTTGAAATACCATGCCCACATCAGCGCGTAGTTTATTGATATCCGTAGATTTGTGGTACATATCGATACCATCTACGATAATAGACCCACTATTTATTGTCTCTAATTGATTGATCGTCCGTAAGAATGTTGACTTACCAGAACCTGACGGTCCTACGATGACAATCACTTCCCCTTTTTCTACATTTACCGATACGTCCTTGAGCGCATGGCAGCCATTAGGGTAAATTTTATTAATTGTTTTTGCTGAAATAATGTATTCCATTAATGACTCCACCATTAATCACTTGCTGCCAATTTCTTTTCTAACGTTTGTATTGCCCAAGATAAGGTACTAGTCAGAAGCAAATAAAGGGCCGCTACGGTAAACCAAACTTCAAATGGGGCAAAACTACCACTTACGACTTCCCTGCCCGCTTTTGTCAGATCAGTAATCGAAATCACGGAGACAAGTGAGGAATCTTTTATCAGGTTGATAAACTGCCCGGCTAAGGGAGGTAATGTCTGCTTAAACGCTTGAGGTAAAATGACATAAATCATCGCTTTGGGATAATTCATTCCTAGTGAACGCGCCGCTTCCATTTGTCCTCTTGGGATTGACTGGATTCCTGACCGCACAATTTCTGCGACGTAAGCGGCGGTAAACACGGAGAGCGCTATCACTCCCGCAGTAAAACGCTCAAGGTCAAGCACAGTACCAATAAAGAAGTAAACGATAAAAATCTGTACTAAAAGAGGCGTTCCACGAATGACCTCGACATACACAAGCGCCAGCTTTTTTAATGCCGGATTGCTGGATATGCGCATTAGTCCGACAACTAAGCCCAACGCTAGAGCAATGATAAGTGACCAGAGTGAGATTTTAATGGTCGTCACAACACCATCTAAAATTGGGCCAGAGCGCCACTCTTTTATAGTTGCTAAGGTATCTCCTTCAAAAATAAGATCACCTTCATAGACGTCGACAGACTTATATTGGCTTAGTTCAAGAACAATATCACCATGAATACTCTCCAGAGCCAGTTGGTTATTCTCGTCGAGAATGATGTTCCCATCGACAGGCGCGGTAATGGATGAAGCAGCGTTAGTGGCAATATAAGGAAGGACACGCTCCCAATTCCAGCTGTAATCGATTCGCTTACCTGACAGATAGACAAGACCGCAAATTGATAGCAAAACAAGAACAAAAACAGCGTTCCACAATAGGGATTTAAAGTTATTTTGCATGTGATTCCGAGAATGACTTTGATTAAAGTTGGTTGGGTATTTGAATAAAGAAAAGCGTTAGCTTCACAGCACGAACCGTTTGGTTGGCGATGAACCGAGCCAGAAGCTAACCGCTCCTCTACAATAACAAAATGATTACTTAACTTGCTTTAACCATTTATCGTCGTTAAACCACTTATCGTAAATGCGATCGTAAGTTCCATCGCCCTTAATTTGACGTAAATAGTTGTTTAAGAAGTTAAGCGTATCTGGATTTCCTTGCGGCACAGCCCAACCCAAAGGCTCGTAAGTAAACGGTTTAGCCAAGTGCATTAACTGCCCTTTGTTTTCCGCCACATAAATAGAGTTGTAAGGAAAGTCATAAACAAACGCATCTACCTTTCCGTTGGCAACCTCAAGTACCGCTTCAGACTGGGTTTCGTATAGATTTATCTTAGCTTTCGGAAGGTATCGTTTTACCGCTTGCTCACCCGTTGTCCCAAGCTTAGTTGCAACAACATATTCTGGACTATTGAGATCACGGTAACTAGACACTTTACCTTCATGTTTGAGATCTACGAGAATGGATTGGCCAATAACCACATAGGGATCAGCGAAATTCACCTGAGTATTTCGCATAGGTGTGATCGTCATCCCGCCCATAATCATGTGACACTTACCAGTCAACAGTGTTGGGATAATGCCATCCCATGAAGTGTTTACCGGCACAAACTTAACATCCATGGCACGCGCCATTTGTTTACCCAAATCGATATCAAACCCGATGTACTGCCCATTTTTTGCTGTCATTTCAAAAGGCATATACCCAGAATCAAAGCAGACTTTTAGCTCCCCTGTACTTTTGATGTCGTCTAAAATTGGGTCTGCATTAACCGTCGTCGAAACAGCTAACCCCAGTGCAGCAAAACACAATAACTTTTTCATGGATATTCCTTTATCATTTGTTGTAAAGTTTTTTTATACACGACAATAGAATAAAAAACCACAAATAATGACTTTTTAATCACTAGAATTTGTAGAATCGTCACTAAGACGGAAGATCTGAATGAAAATCTATACCAAGGCATTGCAATTGAATTGCATGCATTAAGTGATTAAGTTGTAGGCAGGTCACTATAACGACAACAAACATACGCTTTGACTGAATAGTCAGCGTTTCCGAAAGTGGTTTAATTATTAACGAAACCATACAGATATTCGCATTTTCACATTGACCGTAATGTCAAAAGTGCTTGAGTTTTATTGTTGACAATTCTTCCATAGTCAATGGTCACAAATGTGATGTACAGCACATTTCTATAATGGCACTATCACCTTTGTCGAGAGATATTAACAAGGATTCGTTGGACATCTTGACTTTGTAATACAAATAAAAAGGTGACTATATGAAAAAACTAATGACGCTCTCATCACTATTATTATTCAGTTTATCTGCTACTGCTGGTATTCATGTCGAACACTCTACAAACAAAGTTGTTCTCAATGACTTTACGACAAAAGATGCCGCTTATAGCTCTGCGTTTGATCTTGTCGATGAATACCAAACGCTATCAAAACATGAACTTAGAAATCGTCTAAACATCATTGGAAGCGGTTTCCCTCGTGATATTGCAATCGATGATAGTAAGGTGAGAGTTGAAGAATACGCACTTAACCGTGATGAAGTTAAATATCGTGCAATCATAAACTTCGATTATCACTTCAGAACAAGTGACGGCGGTAAAAACTAAAAAATCATCTGCACCTTTACTTTCTTAGAGCCCTTCCTATTTTAAGAAAGTAAAGGTGTCTAATCACATTGAAACGACGGCTTTTCATAAATCGCTCTCTCCTTACATAAACAGTATCAATCCCTACCTCTATCGTTTACATAAAAATAATTTTTCCAATCTTCATTGAGATACATTTCGTCGTTTGGCGCTTTATCATTCACTTGGTTCGCCATATGGATTCCACATCACTTAAATGAAAAAGACCCTTGAAATTGAGTTCACTTTTTTATGAAGATTAACTCAACCTAAGACTGACAATTGTCGTTATATTTTTCTCGTTTATAGCAATATATAAAAAACTCTTTTTGTTTTAATTAACCATAAGACGTAAAAATAAAAAAAGGCAACAAGATACTTCTTGTTGCCAAAGAAAAAAATCATCATTCAAAAAATATGAAAATGAAAACTAGCAGTGGACTAGCTAACAAAACAATTATATCCAAAACACTTTAACAAGTAACGATCAATATAATCCATTATATATGGATGAAAATCAGCACTTATAAAATTACACCGATAAATAAAAAAGCCTGAAAATAGTTTCAGGCTTTTTATATTTATTAATTTTTTAGAATGAATATCTCGCAGCTATTGCAAGAATATCGTCTTCATTGTCTACATCTGTAATTCTGTATTCTGCTAGTGCTTTAAAATTAGAAGTCAAATCGTACTCTGCACCTAGTGAGTAGTAATCGACGACGTCTTCATCATCACGCTCTAGATTGTTATAGCCAACAAGTGCCCAAAGCTTATCTGTTATTTCATAAGTGGCAACTGCTTCAATACCGGTGTAATCAATATTACTTTCAGAACCATCTTTAGCCCAGTTTTCACCATCACTGTATAAAACAGAGGCATAAAACTTGTCGTATTCAAATGCAATAGCACCCGTTAGCAGCTCTGCATCTTCTGCACCCGATTGCCCTTCACCTTCGTTGTAACCAAGCGCAACTTTGAAGCCATATGGCAACTTGTAGTCCGCCGCCGCACCATAAGAGGCTGCATCTGTTGACACTTCATCGTTTTCAGCCTGATAGCTAACATGAATATTCAAACCTTCATAGCTTGTCGTTAGCTTAAATACTGAATCGGAGCGACCGGTACCATATAGATCCGCACTTACGCCAGCAGCTTCATTACCAAACTCCGGGAAAATATCCGTGTAGTCAGATACTAAAGTGACCGCACCGTATTGACGTCCATAACTTACTGTTCCGTAATCTGCACCAACTCCTACATAGCCTTTTCGGATATCAAATTCATCATCTTCAATCCCATCAGCATCTCTGCGATTAGACTTAAATTCCAACTCATATAAGCCGAAGGCATAAAGATCTTCATTTATTTTAGACTCACCTGCAAGTCCTACACGAATGTAGCTATTATCTCCGTCTGCATTTTTATCATCAGAGAAATAATACATCCCTTGCGCTCGGCCATGAATATTTAATACTGATTCTTGATCTTCATAAACTACGGCTGAATTTGCAGCACTTGCAGAAAAAAGTGCAGCGATTGCGATCGACGTTCTTGTCATTTTCATTTAATTACCACTACTTGTGTTGTTTGAATCGAGTGAAATTATGAACAGTGGCAATTATTTTTAAAGTGCAAATTCAACCATATTCTATGGATAAATATAAACAAGCCCTCAATCTAAAACATTATGTCCTAGTACTCATATTAGTTGAGATAATCCATCCAAACAGGAGGCGTCCCTATTATTTTTTGAACAGTATCAATGAATAGTTTGGCTAATGGTTGTTGATTTCGGTGAGTATACATTGCATATATTTCCCCTATTGCGGGAAGATTATAATCAGGAAGCAACTGGACAAGATCTTGTTTACTCAAACTCTCCTGAAGAAAGAACTGCCCTATTAAAGCATACCCTAGATCAGATTTTACGGCATCGAGCATTAACTCAGTTTCATTCACGAAGTACTGCCCGTTGATATTATACGTTCTAACGTCGCTTGATGACTGGCTTGGCGCTATACGTAGCTTATCCGCCTTAAAGTTAGCATTAGAGTATATTACTGCTGGCATTTTTATAAGCTCTTCTGGAGAGCTCGGGGCTCCATACTTGTCAATAAAACTCTTCGATGCAACCAGTGCCATATTATTGCTTGCCAACTTACGCACTATCATGTTGGACTCTCGGATTGGTCCGATACGAAACACAACATCAAAACCTTCGTGGATAACGTCGACTCGATTATCATCGAGCAGCAGCTCTACAGTTATGTTTGGGTACTGTTTTATAAACTCTTTAACTGCCTGATTTAAGTATGCTCTGCCAAAGAAAGTGGAGCTTGATATTTTCAAGTTACCCTTCGGTTCATCCTGAAATGTAGCAGCAATACTACGAGTTTCGGTTAGAACCTCTCTTACTTTCTTGGCTTGCGCCACCATCTCAACACCTGCATTGGTCAGGGATAGCGAACGCGTGGAACGGTTTAACAGCCGTAAGCCCAATTCATCCTCTAGCTTTTTGATCTGTTTTGACAAAGCTGAACGATCTATATGATTTCTGTCAGCAGCCTTAGCAAAAGTTCCGTATTCAGAGACATCCAGTAGTAATTCAAGTTGGCTTGCGAGATCCACTGCACAATTCCTTATTTAGTTTTTATTCTTTATGTGATGGGAAATGGATTTTACAAAATTAATTTCAATTTTTTATGGTTCAAATTGCATCAGTGAATTGCAAATAATGCACGAATTAAAAACGCTTTAATTTTCGTCGCTATCTTTAGCTTCTGTTTAGTTATTCCTATCTATTATGGCTTATTACATTTAACAATACTCCACGTCTTTAAAACCCTAAACTGATCTTTTTCAAACCAAAAAATGAGCATTTTGACCAATATTTAATCGTGCATTTTTATCACTACTCTATGTTCGCTGAGGGCCTATTTACCCATAGGTACAATGAATACAATGCCGTTCCTTTTAGTATGAACAGAATCATTTAGGGCGCGACAAATGTTAAAGAAAGTTTTCGGCATTGGCCTTTTATCCGTTTTAGCTGCTTGTGCAGACGAAGAGATAACCAAACAACCTAATACTCCCTTACCTACGATAGACGTCTCCAAAGTCATCTATGAGCCCGTTCAATCGTGGTTCACCTTTACAACAAGGCTTCAAGCCCCAGAGAAAGTTTCTTTAATGCCACGCGTTTCCGGAGTTATTGAAACGGTAGAGTTCAAAGACGGACAGAGTGTCAACAAAGGCGACTTACTCGTCACTCTTGATGATCGAACCTTCAAAGCTCAGGTCTCACGACTTGAAGCGCAAGTTAAGAGTGCTCGAGCTGCGCTAGAGCAAGCAGCAAACGAACAAAAGAGAGCCGCTCAACTTGTTAAGCGAAAGGCCATCTCAGCGGAACAAGCAGAGGCCCGAGATACCGCAGTAAAACAACGCTCTGCAGAACTAATGGCCTTGCGTGCTCAGTTAGAATCCGCAAAGTTAGATCTTGAGTTTACGAAGATATATGCCCCTATTAGCGGCACTATTTCAAGAGCATTCATTACTAAAGGAAACAATGTAAACGCAAATCAAAGCGTTATATCAAACATTGTCTCTAACGATCAGGTATATGCATACTTTGATGTCGATGAGCGAACTTGGAACCGTTACTTCTCGACAATCAATGCCGACTCTAACTTACCTACTCGTCTTGAACTATCTGGACAAAATGGGCAAGAGTTTTTTGGACGCGTTGACTTTGTCGACAACTCCATCAACGAAAACACCGGTACTTTGCAGGTTCGAGCGGTATTCGATGCAACAAAATCAAACTTAAAAGTGGGATCGTTTGGCCGAGTTCAGATATCAACAACCAAACCAGTTGAACGAGTTCTCGTTCCAGAGCGTTCTATTGGCACAGATCTAGAAAACCGCTTTGTATTAACACTCAATGAAGAGAATACGTTGCAATACAGCATCGTAACCTTAGGCGAACGTTACGGAACATTTCGTGCCATCGAGAATGGCTTGAACGCCGACTCAATTATTGCGGTAAATGGCCCAGCAAAAGTTGGCCCAAATAGCAAAGTCACACCAAAAAATGTCACGCTAGATATTAGCAACACTTCATTGATTATGGCTTCAAACTCAACATCGTTGCCAAACAAACGTTTAGCTCAAGACTAAGAAGACAACCGAATGAAATTTGCACACTTTTTTATTCAAAGACCCATATTTGCCTCTATGATATCGCTATTGATATTAATAGTAGGCGCAATTTCACTTTTACAGTTGCCTGTGAGTGAATATCCAGAGGTTGTCCCTCCTACAGTGGTAGTTACAGCAAACTATCCTGGTGCGAACCCAAAAGTAATCGCAGAAACAGTTGCTACGCCTCTGGAGCAAGAAATTAATGGTACAGAAAACATGTTATATATGTTTTCGCAGGCAACCAGTGACGGCAGAATGACATTGACCGTAACCTTTGCTTTAGGTACGGACTTGGACAAAGCTCAGGTTCAAATTCAAAACCGCGTCACTACAGCTTTGCCCCGATTACCAGAAGCCGTCCAACGGTTAGGAGTTGTTGCCGAAAAAGCCTCTCCTGATCTCACTATGGTTGTGCATATATATTCTCCAGATTCTAGCCGTGAAGTCAGTTATTTAGCTAACTACGCTAATTTAAACTTGAAAGATGAGATAGCTCGGCTCGGAGGCGTTGGTGATGTGCGCCTTTTCGGTGGTGACGAGTACTCAATGCGCTTGTGGTTAAATCCAGATGAGCTCGCTTCTAGAAATCTAACCGTAATGGACGTTGTCTCCGCCGTCCGATCTCAAAACCAACAGGTGGCAGCAGGCTCATTAGGTGCGCAACCAGCCGCTAATGAAAACCAATTCCAAGTTTTGTTGAACGTAAAAGGCCGCTTGGAGAATATTGATGAATTCAACGACATTGTCGTAAAAGTTGACGAAACAGGGGCTTTGACACGTCTTAAAGACGTTGCACGCGTAGAGCTAGGTCAAAACTCTTATGCACTGCGCGCCTTGTTAAATGGTAAACCAGCGGTGGCGATGCCCGTATTCCAACGCCCTGGTGCTAATGCTATTGAGCTATCTAATCAGGTTCGTTCAACCATGGACCGTTTACAAGCAGCCTTTCCAGCTGGAGTTTCATATGAAATAGCCTACGACCCGACCGTCTTTGTTCGTGGTTCGATAGACGCGGTGGTTCATACTCTGCTAGAGGCAATTGTACTTGTTGTTGTCGTAGTTATTCTGTTTTTGCAAACATGGCGCGCGTCTATCATCCCTATCATTGCGGTGCCTGTTTCATTAATCGGTACGTTCGCTGTAATGCAAATGCTCGGAGTATCGATTAACACACTTTCGTTGTTTGGACTTGTTCTCGCCATAGGCATCGTCGTCGATGACGCCATTGTCGTCGTCGAGAACGTGGAACGGAACATCCATAATGGTCTTGCACCACTAGAAGCAACGAAACAAGCAATGACCGAAGTTACCGGGCCAATTATTGCAATTGCATTAGTGTTATGTGCGGTGTTTATCCCGACAACCTTTATTACAGGGTTATCCGGTCAGTTTTATAAGCAGTTCGCACTAACAATTACGATCTCGACGATTATTTCAGCAATTAACTCGTTGACGTTATCGCCTGCTTTATCAGCACTGCTATTACAAGATAAGAACGCAAAACCCGATCGGCTAACCAAACTCTTGGATGCGGTTTTTGGTAAGTATGTTTTTGCGCCATTCAATAGAATTTTTGAGTATAGCTCGAACCAATATCAAGCTCTGGTCAAGAAGCTGATTCGCTTTAGCCTTGTTGTTGTGGTGGTATACATTGCGTTACTCGGGGGAACGGTTTCTCTATTCAAAGCTGTTCCTGGAGGATTCATTCCTCAACAAGATAAGCAGTATTTAGTTGCGATCGCCCAACTTCCAGATGCAGCAAGTTTAGATCGAACAGAGTCCGTTATTAAAGAAATGGAAAACCTCGCGCTGGCAACACCTGGCGTAGCACAAACCATTTCTTTCCCAGGCTTATCGGTCAATGGTTTTACTAACAGTCCGAATAGTGGCATCGTTTTTGTTACGCTTGAGGACTTCGATAAACGAAATGATCCAACTCTCGGAGCAAATGCGATTGTTGCATCTTTGAATAAGAGCTTTTCAATCATTGATGAAGCCTTCGTTGCGATTTTTCCACCACCACCAATCCAAGGACTTGGCTCTACTGGCGGCTTTAAACTTCAAATCGAAGACCGTGCGAACAAGGGGTTTGATGAGCTCTTCAAGCAATTGAACTTGGTAATAAGTGAGGCATCAACAAGACCCGAGCTGATGGGATTATATTCCACATTTCGTATACAAGTGCCGCAGATGGACATCCAAATAGATCGTGAACAAGCGATGCTGCAAGGTGTTCCTCTAGAGCAGGTTTTTGATGCGCTTCAAGTTTATTTAGGATCATTATACGTCAATGACTTCAATATGTTTGGTAGAACATACAAAGTGAATGCCCAGGCAGACATGAACTATCGTCTCGAACCTGACCAAATACTTAACTACAAAGTAAGAAATGCTGCCGGACAAATGGTTCCTCTCGGCGCTGTACTGGAGATCATACCTACGATTGGGCCTGACCGCGTGATGCACTATAACGGCTACCCTAGTGCAGAACTAAACGGCAGTCCTGCTTTTGGTTACAGCTCTGACCAAGCCCAAACGGCTATTGAGGAAGTACTGGATCAAAACCTAGCAGAGGGAATGGTTTATGAATGGACTGATGTAACCTACCAGCAGATTTTGGCTGGTAACACGATGGTGTATATATTCCCACTTGTTGTTTTGTTAGTTTTCATGGTGCTAGCTTCGCAGTACGAGAGTTTAAAACTGCCATTCGCTATCATTTTGATCGTTCCTATGACCATTTTTTCTGCACTAGCAGGTGTTTGGTTCATTGGTGGTGACAACAATATATTCACACAAATTGCTTTGATTGTCCTTGTGGCTCTAGCGTGTAAAAATGCCATCTTGATGGTGGAGTTCGCTAAAGAACTTAAAGACAATGGCCAAGATACCTTATCAGCGATTTTGGAAGCATGTCGTTTACGTCTTCGACCGATTCTAATGACATCAATTGCATTTACCGCTGGTGTTATTCCATTAATGATTGGTACAGGGGCCGGAGCGGAAATGCGACAAGCAATGGGTATTGCCGTATTCTCGGGTATGGTAGGCGTAACGGTATTTGGATTACTACTCACACCTGTTTTTTACATGTTAGTGAGTCGAAACAAAAAACGTCAAACACTATAACCATAATATAAATACTCATTTAAATTCATACTAAAGGGAGCTATTGCTCCCTTTTCTTTTGGTTATTAAGTATATTAATAATTTCTAGACAGAGCAGCAGTTATACATGAAACTAATACGCTAATATCTAACTTGGATAAACATTGTGGATTTAGCAAATAAACTACACCTGCTTTTAGAAGTCTCTAAAGCTGGATCTTTTGCAAAAGCAGCAGATGGGATGAATATCGACCGCTCTGTTTTATCTAAACACATCAAGCAGTTAGAAGAGCACTTAGGCGTTAGGCTATTAAACAGAACAACTCGCGCTCTTTCATTAACGCAAGTCGGCAAGCAAATAGTTGAAAAAGCAGACCAAATATCTCAACTCCTTGATGATACTCAACAAATAGCGGAGAACTTTCAGACTGAGCCTTCAGGGAAAGTACGAATTTCAAGCTCAACATTATTTGGAAAACTCTATCTACAACCTTCGATAGAGAAGTTTTTACATAAGTACCCAAAAGCAAGTGTTGAACTAATGCTAGATGATCTTCATGTAGACGTGATTAGAAGTAATTTTGATATTGCTTTTCGAATCGGACCTATGAGGGATTCATCAATGGTAGCAAGAAAATTAGCAAAAAATACGACTGCAATCATTGCTTCTCGAAATTTAATTGAAAAACATGGTAACCCAGAAACGCCTGATGAGTTAGTTAAGCTACCTTTTATTATTTATTCAAATGGTAATTTTATTGTCGATAAACTTAAATTCTACGACAAAGCAAAATCAGATGGTTTAGATACATACCCAATATCAGGGTCATACATGGTAAATGAAGCTGAGCTAATAATTGAAAGCGTAAAGTCAGGTCTGGGCGCAGCACTCATAGGTCAATTTATGCTTCCTAACAACCTAGAGTCTTCTAATTTAGTTCAACTTTTACCAGAATATGAAACTCAAGATTTTGGTGATATTTATGCCATGTACTCACACCGTCAGCAATCACCATTGGTTAGGGCATTCATTGATATCGTTCAAGAAGAAATTGGCATACCACCAGTATGGGAAAAGCATTTCAATAAAAGCTAGGTGATTCTATTTAACCAAAATTAGCAGAAAATAAAAAATAAAATAAAATCAATAAATTAAACCAGTAACGTTTAATATTCATCGAAGTTTAATGTTAGGTGAATTAAGTTCCATTCTAAATGGCGCTTAATTCACTAAATATAAAAAATTCTTGATTTATAATACTAACAAATCCATCACCTATACAAGTTACGATGTATATTGAAGAAAAACACACCTCGGTCACTAGTTTGTTAGTATATAAAATATCTTATCTTATTTTTTTGGTTATTTATACGTTAGCAACGATTTACTTTAGCGTAAAAATGGACAAAAGCACATCGGAGAACTCTCTTATAGAAATGACTCAAATAGCATTTGTGCTTTTTTCATCGTTAATGTGTTTGTATAAATCTAAGGAATATCTTGAACTCAAACACATATTAGTAATAATGTCTTCATTTTTTATGGTTATATTCGTTAGAGAAATAGACTACCACATAGAGCAGTATTTCCCTCACGGTTCATGGAAGTATCCTGCTTGGATTATAATAGTCTCGGTCTGTTATTTTTGTTTTAATAATATAGTTAACATAAAAAATGAGGTAAAACTTTTCATTTCTCATTCTAGCTTCACGACATTAACGATTGGATTTTTTATTGTTTTCTTATTCTCACGATTTGCAGGGTATGGTGATTTTTGGGTCGAGTTCATGGGGAACTCATACAATAGAGACGTGAAAAACTTGGTTGAAGAAAGCTTAGAGTTACTAGGTTACGCGATACTTTTAAACGGTGTTTTACTTATTAAAGTAGAAAATCACTAAGTATAAATAAGAGTTCAGAGCTTGTAGTTCAAGCTTTGAACTTTTTTGGCTAAAAAAAAGCAGCAAATTATATTTGCTGCAAATGATGAAAAAAACAATATGCGTAAGTTAACTTCCTAGCAATGGATGCGTTAACGAGTTAATAATAACGAACCGTAACAATTAAGTCTCGTTGAAAATAATCCATAAAGAATGGCATTTATTACACTGTTAATTATGTAACCTTATCTAATCTAGTTATCACACGCCGTCGTTTTTATATCTTATCTCTTTCCGTCAATAAATAGCTCTTCACATCAGATCCCATTTATCATCCCACAACAGTCGGATTCACAACAAAGCAATAAAAATCAATAAATTAGAAGTAGCCACTTAAAAAGTAAAAAGGAGTAAAAACGAAACTATGTCAGATAGAACATATTAAAGATCACCGGCTCTGAGTAGAAAACCGTTCATACTCGTTACGCATACAATCAATAAAGACTTCCATCGCCGGCGTCACACACTTCCCAGCATGATAAGCACAAAGTGGCTTGATCATCTGTGAAAATTCGGTGAACTCAAGCTCTTGTAAACTGCCCTCTTGCAACTCTTTTTCAACCGTAAAACGAGGTAAATAAGAGATACCAATATTACTCTCAACGCAGTTTTTGATCGTATTAATACTGCTAAGTTCGATCATGTTGTCGATGCTAATATCACGCTCCTGAATAATGCTCTCAAACATCTGTCGAAAAAGGCACTTAGGGCCATTGCTTATAAACCCTAAATCAATATGTTGCTCTCTCTTCTTTAAATCTAGCCCTTTTAAAAGCGGTGAAGCAACCAATACCAGTGGCTCGTGCTCAAACTCGTGGACCTTGAGCGTATCGTCATTACCAACTCGATAAAACACACCTAAATCAGCTTTATCCGCTATCAACTCATCTCGAATCTGATAGCAATTTTGTGATTGCAGAGAGAGTCGAACATTGGGCGCTCTGATCCTGAACTCTTTTAAAACATTAGCCATCTTATAAGCAAGTTGAGTCTCAGCAACCAGCACTTTCAATTCACCGGTCGGCTCCGAGTTTTCTTGCTGTGCTGTTCCCTCAATATTTTCCATCACTCGCGCCAGTTCATAGACGTAAGGCAGTATCTTTTCTCCTGCTTGAGTCAAAACCATCTTACGCCCTATTTTTTCGAACAGCTGCAAAGACAGATCTTGTTCCAACTGCTTGATTTGAAAGGTGACGGTTGATTGCGTGCAATAAAGCTTCTGTGACGCTTTTAGAAACGATCCTTCTTCAACAATAGCTTTAAAAGTAAGAAAGCGTTTTAGATTCATGACTAGACTCCACAACCAACAGTTCAATAAATTAAAAGTCTAAGTTTTAATTTATTCGATTTTTTAATCAATTGTAGCGAAGTATAGTGCAGTAAAAACAGGAGAGATAGAGATGACCGCCATCTACACCGCATTTTTTACTTACGTAATCATTACTTCAATTACACCAGGGCCAAACAACATTTTATCGCTCAGCATCGCGACGCAATATGGACTAAAACGCTCAACAAAAGTGATTTCGGGGATGTTTTGTGGCTATGTTGTTTTGATGCTACTTTGTGGCGCTTTCACGTATAACATGATCAGCCTCTTGCCCGTGATTACACCTTGGCTAACATGGATTGGAGCAGCTTATATTGTTTGGTTGGCTTGGGGGCTTGCTACGAGTGAGATCAAAACTTCACCGGATAATTCTAAAGGTATCAGTTTCTTAACAGGTTTCGGTTTGCAGTTCGTTAATGTGAAAATCATTCTTTATGGAATTACCTCTATCTCTACGTTCGTACTGCCCCACACTCAGAATATCTACTGGATCTTAGCGACTAGCCTCATTCTTGCTTTGATCGCACTTCTTAGCAACGTAGTCTGGGCCGTTGCAGGAAAGCTACTTCAATCGCAATTCCAAAGATATGGCAAAGTCATCAATATGAGCTTAGCAGCAGCTCTGATCTATTGTGCGACACAGTTATTTACTTAAGTATATAGTTGATCATCAAGAACAATATTGCTCTTCAACTTAGACGACTACGTTTATGTGAAGAGCAAATTCTGCTCTACAAATCGCTGCGGTTTCTCGTGCCCTTACTCGCTCCTCCCACTCCTTCATACGGCAGTTTTTGAAGAAGTAGATTCAACGTCACTTAATCAACCTAAAGATACGAAATCTTGTTTAGCTATACATACACGGCCTTGGCGACCTCGGTAATAACTAAGTATTACTTAGTATACACAAATCAGAAAAACTAAGATAATCTTAGTCATCCAAGTCCTTCGTATGAACTTTAAGTGTTGTTTAATAACCCACTCCCAGCCCGCCTTAAGCATGCGCGTAAACAAGCGAATCTGTCCCAAAAAGCACTGGGCATCCGTATCGGCATGGATGATAGTTCTGCAAGTGCAAGGATGAATCAATACGAAAGGGAGCGCCATACTCCCGACGTAAAAACGCTCAAACTTATCGCAGATGAGCTAAACGTGCCTCTAAACTATTTTTTTTGTGAAGATAAAATCACCGCTGAACTTGCTGTGAATCTCCACAAGCTGTCAAATGATGACAAGCAAAGAGTGCTTGAGAGCACAGCCCAGCTGATTGCGGACGCAATCGCCACGAAGTCGAGTACGTAATTGGGATTAAACGCCTAAGAATACGTATCAATACCAAAGAATCAAAGAGCATAACTAAGGGTTCAACATGGCTACAACAAAAGCACTTGTGGTTTTTTCCGGTGGGCAGGACTCTACGACCTGCTTAATCGATGCATTAAATACATATGATGAAGTTCATGCTATAACGTTTGATTATGGCCAGCGTCATTCAGATGAAATAGATATCGCTATCGAATTAGGTAAGCAACTTAACATCAAAAGCCACAAAGTCCTGGATGTAAAATCAATTAATGAGTTAGCGATAAGCTCGCTGACAAGAGACAACATTCCGGTATCTAATGACTTAAGCGACGCTAACGTACCCAATACATTCGTTCCAGGGAGAAACATTCTCTTTCTTACTTACGCATGTATCCATGCTTACCAGCTTGGCATTCAAGACATCATTACGGGAGTCTGCGAAACAGACTTTAGTGGTTACCCTGACTGCCGAGACAACTTTATTCGCTCTCTAAATCTCTCTTGCAATTTAGGTATGGATAAAGCCTTCAACATTAAGACTCCTTTAATGTGGCTTACTAAAGCCGAGACCTGGGCTCTAGCTGATAAGCACAATATGTTGGAGTTTGTCCAAAACAATACTTTAACATGTTACAACGGAATCGTTGGTAAAGGCTGTGGTGAATGCCCAGCGTGCCTACTGCGACAAAGCGGCTTAGAAGAATACTTAGCGAGCAAATAGTCTTTGTTAGCGGTAATAGCGCTGGGATAAAACCTTTTGCGTTAGCTTCTAAACGTTTTATCTCAGCGTGAAACTCCAGCCAACAGAGCTTCTTTTGATGCCGCCAGATTGGTGGCATCAATTAAATGCGAAACGATTGTCGAACCAAAGATAGCACCACACCACAGCAGCCAACACTGCTTAGCTTTTACAACGCTATAAATTGTTTAGATATATCGACAATGTTTCGATAGCAAAGCTACCAACGGCATTACTCGCGAAACCGGAATTAGATAGAAAAGCTACCTCGAATGATGACGAGTCTCTCGTCTAAGCAATACTCAAATATTTATGAGTTTGAACAGACAAACGCCAATTGCGGGCAATGCACGTATCAATACACAATTGCGTAGCACGAGGCTTCTGGCTAATTGGTTGTAGTGCAATGATAGTCTCAGCCGCTACGTTCGCATTTGCTAAAAGATCATCAAGGTGGTCGATGTCTTTCTGGGTGCCGACTGGATGCTTAATCTCATTTGCCCGCTCTAACGCGCTATTAAGCACTGGTAATTTACCTTTCATTGCTACTTTTGGTGACACTGTCACCCACGTATTTTCTGAAGTAATCACTTCTGATGTGCCACTGGTTTCAATTTGGCATTGGCACCCCATATCTTCAAACGCCTTTGTTAAAGGGCGCAGATCATAAATACAAGGCTCTCCACCAGTAATCACGATATGCTTAGCATTAAAGCCTTGCTGTTGATATTGCTCTACGATGTTCTCGGCAGATGCAACACACCACGTCGGAGAATCTTCCGTTTTCACCAGAATATCGCCTATTTGACGTTGATCATTCTCATCTGCATACCACGTTTGTTTGGTATCGCACCATGAGCAACCAACCGGACACTCTTGAAGCCGAACAAAAACAGCAGGGACTCCAGTAAAAACCCCTTCCCCTTGGATGGTTTCAAACATCTCATTTAGCTTATACAACGCAGAACTCACTCAACTCATAACATTTCGAGGCGAAGACCATAATGGACACGCGTGTCTAGGTCAATTTAAACCAAAAATTAATTGTTAAAATAGACCATTTTGTAGTTTCATAGCGTAATGAATATAGGTTTCTGGTTAACGTTAAACCAAGCCTTTTTCACTGACAGATCCCAAAAAACTTTAAGGTAAGAAATGATGTATAAACTGATCGCACTAGATATGGATGGCACGCTACTCAATAGTGATAAAGCCATTTCTGAAGAAAACAAACAAGCGATCGCAAAAGCTCGAGAAGCAGGCGTTACTGTCGTTCTCGCTTCTGGTCGCCCATTAGAAGGAATGCAAGACAAGCTCGACGAACTGAATATCCATTCCGATCGAGATTTTGTTCTTTACTACAACGGTTCGATGGTCAAGAACGTAGGCACAAACGACATCATCCACCAGCAAATCATAGATGGTAAAGCTGCAAAATTGGTGGCGCGAAAAGCCGAAGAGCTAGGTGCGTACGTCCATGCTTTTAGTCAAGTTCATGGTTTAATCACCAACGAACACAACCCTTACACCGATATTGAAGCAAAGATAAATGGCTTAAATGTCACCGAGATGAACTTCGAATCACTAGAAGACGATCATCCAATCATCAAAGCTATGATGGTTGCTGAGCCAAGCAAACTAACAGAAGTTATAGCAGCACTGCCAGCTGAAATGCGCGAAGCGTTTACGGTTGTTCAAAGCGCTCCGTTTTTCCTTGAGTTTCTTAACCCTGCGAGCAACAAAGGTATTGGTGTTGCCGCAATTGCCGAGTATCTGGGAATTAAACCGGAAGAAGTTATCTGTATGGGTGACGCAGAAAATGACCACCACATGCTGAAATACGCTGGCCTTGGTATCGCGATGGCAAATGCAATGGAAGAAACCAAGCAAATCGCTGACTACATTACGGCAAGTAATGATGAGCACGGTGTCGCTAAAGCTATAGAAAAGTTCGTGCTCAATGCATAGCCCTTTCCGCCATGTCTGTTGCGTTAAGCTTCTTACGTTTAACACCCCTAGCCGTCCAAGATAGGCAAGCGGCGTTGTTCGTAGACTAAACGTGTAAAAGCCTTGCTGTAATGCAAGGCTTTGTTTTTACTCAAATACTAATAGATAACAAATACAGCCATCAATCTAGCAACGTTTTGCTCGGTTGGTTTTCACAAGTCAGCTTTCTTGCAAGCAGCATAAATAACAACATTAATAATGGATAATGTAACGTCGACAAGACTAATGACCACAAACCGCTAAACGATACGATATTAGCCGAGTACAAATAGAGTTGATCAACAAGCAACAATGCCAGCGTCACAAAGATCATCTGCCGAGTATCTAAATGTGCTTTCGACTCTTTAAATGTCATGGCCAACGCTGATGCAGTGATTAAAATTGCTAACCAGCGACCAAACACAGGTAATGGCCAGATGACGGAGATGACCGCTGTTGTCGCAGTCATAATGAACCAGACGCCTTTTGAGCTTAGAACTTGATCAACGTTCACATCTTGATTTGTCTCCAGTCGAAGAACATGCCAAGCCACCAAGCTACCTAACAGCGCGCCAAATAACATATCTAAAATAAAGGCACTGCCGAGGAAAAACTTACCTGACACCACTGTAAGAGTGATGAACACGAAGACTGCCGTTGTTCCATTCAAACCAAAATACTGGGTTCTATGAAACAAGAACGTCAGCACACAAAACCACACAGCGATAGGCAAGCTAGGAAAACTAAAGCCAAAGCTGTGCGTTAACTCCATCATTGGTATATAGACATGTGGGCGCGGTAGCGAAAAGCCTTGTTGAGCGACAAGCACCATAAGCGACGTTGCACTAATTGCGAAAAAAAGTCGGTACACAAACCGGCTACCAAAGCGCATCATGGCAAAAGGAAATAGAAAGAGTAGTACCGTTGGTTCTGTCAGATCTATAACGAGTTTCGAGATCTGACTAGCTACCTCGTAACTCGTTTCTGACAACGCCCCTACCCAACTCTGTATATCTATCAGCCACGCCAATTCAACCTGACGAAATGAAGGCGCGGATTCAATCAGCTGAGTCACATAAGATACAGATTGCTTTGTAGCTTGATCAAAAAACTGAGTGACTTGTGGCCATTGCTCAGGATAACGATACAAAGATGATGGTAATTCAGATGGGCTAAGCAGCATAGCTGACGCAACTTCTACTCCATAATGAGGGGCAAACCAAATAGGCAGTTCATTTCCACCTAAAGAGTTATTCATAGAAAAAGCGATAATGTCAGAGTCTGATATACAGTCGTAAAAAATCGCAGTGTCCGTTCTGCCAAGCTCCTCTCCAACCGTAACCACTATACCGGTTTCTTCCCACGTTTCTCGTTGAGCAGCAACTTGTGGAGACTCACCATCAATAATGGTTCCGCCAGGTAGAGAAATCTTATCCGTTAATACTTCATGAACTAGCACTAACTTGTCATCAGCGCGAACAATACAGAGCGCTCCTTTAACTTCGCTCGCAGTGGCTTTAGCCGTAGAGATCGGTGAAACAGGTAACAAAATAAAACAAAGGATGAGTAATAACAGCTGTCTCAACACAAAATATGACCTTAAATAAACATAATGATAACCAATGAATCATGGCAGTTAATCTTATCTTTTTCGACAAAAATTAAGTAACGAGTTATGCCAAACTGAGTTGATCGCGTAAAACCTGATCTCAACGCTCACTGGAGAATAATTTAATGCAAACCTGACAAAAATCAGACAAAACATAAAATGTTGATCGCAATTCTGCCAGTTATATAAAGATAACGTCAGGAAAAAGTCATACACATTTTGTGGGTTCTCATAGTTGACACAATAAAAAAGGGCTTATTATTCGCAAACAATAAACCCCAGTTATGGTAACTATGTACTGATCGTTGAAACCAAGAATGAATCTTATCTCATGGTCAACGAATCAAATTCACTGGCCCGATCGTTAGTTAGACGTGCAATTCTCATCGCCTACTTTTTGCCAAACACCCCAAGGCCCTGAGTCTGCTGGGTTATCACCTTGAGTCCACCACTGCGCTTGCCAAACTTTACCATTCCAAGTGACCGTATCTCCTTTGAGATACACTAAGCTGGCTTGCCATACAGTTGTACAGCTATCTGTGGGAGGCGTTGTCACCGTTTTCGCTTGAGCAGATACTAACGCTTGGTATTGTGTGCTGGTCTTATCAACGTTGAAGTTCAAAGCCACTCTTGCTTCTCCGCTCTGAGTAGCACCAAATTCAACATCAACACGACAACTTGCATTCATTGCTAACGTCGCCTTAGAGCACTGATCATTGGCAATAACAGCTGCATCAGTAACACCCGAAGCAAACGCGCGAACATTTTCCACAGTGAACGTGGTGTTCCCTGAATTCTGGATAACAAAGCTATGTTGCTGTAACTCCCCAACATAAAATGATGCCAGTGTCTGTTCGGTGGTGTATCCAACAGAAACATTCTCTTTTGGTGGTGTTGCTGTTCCGATAACACCATCGACAAAATTGCGCATAGCAGCGATATCGCTATAAACCCCATACATACCAGGACGAGCACAACCTATTCCCCAACTGACCACACCAAGTTGAGTAATTACACCACTGCGATTAATGACGATTGGACCACCACTATCTCCCTGACAAGAATCTATCCCACCTTGAGGAATACCCGCACAGAATGACACTTCTCCAACCGTTGTGTAGTTGCCACCGGCTTGACGGCAAGTCATATCCGACACAAGTGGGACGTCAACCTCTTGCAATCGAGACGGAGAGCTTCCTCCTTCAGAAGTTCGCCCTAAGCCAGCAACACTAAGCCAATCTCCGATGCTCGCGTATTGCGTTAGACTGCCATCGGCAATTTCAACTGAAGAAACACCTTGAGGAACAGAGTCGAGCTTCAATACCGCGAGGTCATGAGAAAGCGTCGCGCGGCGATATGCCGGGTGCATATGGATCTCACTGACGTTTGCACGAACACCATCACTACCGTTATAAACAACGCCACCGATTTTAACCGCAATCTGATTCGGAGAATCACCCTCAACACAATGTGCAGCAGTCAGGACGTAACCATTCCCGATATAACTGGCCCCACAATATGATCGGTTACCATAACGACTAACAATTTGGGTGTAGAATTTCCAGTCACGTGGGTCGGCAGTTACTCCGCCTACGATCTGGGGTTGGATAGTATGATTTTGCGTCTGTGACAAATCATCAGCACTTGCGAACATTGGCAAAACGGCTAAAGCAAGTAACGATTTTGTTAGTTTCAAAATATTGTCCTCTTGTTTTTGTAAGCACGATCCTCGTGCTACTAATAAACAAGCAGACAAAAACGCCGATACCAATGTGGGTGCATATCAATTTGTTAACATTGCGAGCAACTTATAGAGAAAAGTCTATTGACGAACTGAATGATTTCAATTCGATCGAACCTAAATCACAATATTAAAGTTAAATACGATTATTCGTTCAGCGGTTTTCTTAAATAGTGGATATGGTGTGCAAACCCTTGTTTTTCATACAAAGATATTGCGCCCTGGTTAAAATGCCATACTTCAACAAACATCTGTTTTGCACCGTAATCAGAGAACGTTGACTCAATTTTATTAATCAAAGCCTGCGCCGTACCTTGTTTTCGATATTCAGGCAGCACATAGAGCTCATCCACGCTTCCCATCATAACTGGCTGGCTGACGGTAGAAATAAGTTCACAGAAGTGACCAGAAATAAAGCCAATAATTTCATCTCCTTGTTTTGCTACGTAAACAAGGCACTCAGGGTCGTCAATATATCGAGCAATGCTTTTTTCTTGTTCTATCTCCTCTGCCGTTTTGAAAAGCTCAGGAGATTGAAGATGATGCTCATCATGAAGCTCGAACATAAGATCGTTGAGCAACTCTAGGTCGCTAAAACACGCAGGTTTAATCGCAAACGTGGTCATACAAAGGGTCACTAAAAATGGAATGGCTGTAGTTTGTGAGGAAAACGTCGTATTGGCAAGTCACAAATGCTTTCACGATACGTTTGTACTGTTTGAACAACAAAAAGGCCCCTGCACTTAATAAACGTACAGAGGCAGAACCAACCAACAGAGTTCGAGGATCAGGGGTTAGTTAGAATTGAGTTTTTCTCAGCGTCGTAGCACTCGCTCAATTTCGTTCAAGCTACTTGGGTCATCAATCGTTGACGGAACGGTGTATTTTTCACCATCAGCTATTTGACGTATAGTTCGACGCAAAATTTTACCTGAACGTGTTTTCGGTAAACGGTCTACAACCAACGCATGCTTGAAGCAAGCAACTGCACCTATCTCACTACGCACTTTGCCCACAAGCTCACCTTCAAGGTCTAGCTCATCCACTTTTACACCGTCTTTTAGTACCACAAAGCCAAGTGGAAGCTGACCTTTTAGATCATCGTGGATACCAACCACCGCACATTCTGCAATCGCTGGGTGGCCTCCTACTATTTCTTCCATTTCACCTGTCGACAATCGGTGTCCCGCGACATTAATCACGTCATCAATACGTCCCATAATAAACAGGTAACCGTCTTCATCCAGATAGCCACCATCACCTGACACGTAGTAGCCTGGGAATTGGCTAAGATAACCAGTTTCAAAACGGTCATGATTACGCCAAACCGTTGGCAGACAGCTTGGTGGTAGCGGACGTTTTAATGCGACAAAGCCTTGTAGGTTAGGCCCGACAGCCTCTCCAAGTTCATTCAGAATCTCGACCTGATAACCCGGAATGGGCTTCGTCGAAGAACCAGCTTTAACTGGCATCATTTCGACACCTGTCGGGTTGCCCGCGATGGCCCAGCCCGTCTCGGTTTGCCACCAGTGGTCAATAACGGGCTTGTCCGCTTTGCTCTGAACCCACTCCAGTGTCGGAGGGTCAAGGCGTTCTCCCGCCATAAAGATGGTTTTCAGATTCGACAAGTCGTACCGTTTTAAGTGCTCGCCTTCCGGGTCCTCTTTCTTAATCGCACGAAACGCCGTTGGAGCAGAGAACAACGCATCTACTTTATATTCATCACACACTCGCCAAAATGCCCCAGGATCCGGTGTTCGAACAGGCTTGCCTTCGAATAGGATGGTAGTGCAACCGTGAATCAGTGGAGCGTAAACAATGTAAGAGTGCCCTACTACCCAGCCCACATCAGATGCCGCCCAAAAGACGCCATCTTGAGGAATGTTATAGATTGCGCTCATGGAGTACTTCATCGCGACAGCATGGCCACCGTTATCACGCACAACGCCTTTCGGCTTACCTGTCGTACCCGATGTATAAAGTATGTAGAGCGGATCGGTTGCTAACACCGGAACACAACCATGTGGCAGCGCTTGGTTGTACTCTCGCTGCCAATCTAAGTCTCTATCTTGGTTTAGCTCAGCGTCGCACTCTGGACGTTGGAAAACAAACACTTTCTCAGGCTTCCAACGGCTGTCCATAATGGCTTTGTCTACCATTGGTTTGTATGGAATGACTTTGTTGATCTCAATCCCGCACGACGCCGTCATGATCACTTTCGGCTCTGCATCTTCAATTCGTACAGCAAGCTCATTAGGAGCAAAACCGCCGAATACTACGGAATGAATCGCCCCCAAACGCGCGCAGGCAAGCATCGCCATTGCGGCTTCTGGGATCATCGGCATGTAAATAACGACTCGGTCGCCTTTTTCAACACCTTGAGCAGACAGCATGCCAGCAATTTTTGCTACTTGGTCACGTAGATCGCTATAGGTGTACGTGGCTTTACGACCTGTCACTGGCGAGTCATAAATGAGTGCAGTATTATCACCGCGTCCTTGCTCGCAATGGTAATCTAATGCTAACCAGCACGTATTCATTACACCATCTGGAAACCAACGTTCTATGCCGTTTTCATCAGATTTCAAGATAGTTTTAGGAGATTCAAACCAATCGAGATTCTCCGCTTGAGCGCGCCAAAAACTCTCCGGTTCATTCTTCGCCCATAAGTATTCTTTTTCGTATGAAGACATATTGCTTCCTCCAGTATGTCCTGACATTGCTCTCGTTCTACTCAAAGATCGCTCTTTTAATCCAAAGATCGTCTCTTTTAATCGAAGACATAGAAGGGTACACGCACAAATCCCTCCATCAGTATTCTCGCACTTCGGCTCATAATGGCTTTTTGCACCACCCAGCCCTGCTCAGTTTGCTTCGCTTGTGCCCCAACTTTTAACGTTCCTGACGGGTGACCAAAAGTCACGGACTCTTTTTCACCGCCACCAGCGGCTAAATTCACTAACGTTCCGGGCACACACGCAGCAGAAGCGATAGCAACGGCTGCTGTTCCCATCATTGCATGATGTAGCTTGCCCATCGACAGCGCGCGAACGAGCACATCAATATCCGACTCATTAACGGCTTTACCACTTGAAGACAGGTAACTTTTCGGTTTAGAAACAAACGCTATTTTCGGCGTATGTTGGCGTGTTTGAGCTTCTTCTAAATCAGAAATCAGGCCCATTTTTAACGCGCCATATGCACGGATGGATTCGAACATCGCTAATGCTGTGTCATCGTTGTTGATATCGTCTTGCAGCTCGGTGCCCTGATATCCTATCGATTCAGCATCAATAAAAATGGTTGGTATGCCCGCGTTAATAAAGGTCGCGTTGAACGTACCCACATCCGGCACCACCAAATCATCAACTAAGTTACCCGTTGGGAACATACTTCCTTCGCCATCGGAAGGATCAACAAAATCCACTTGAATTTCTGCCGCTGGAAACGTGACACCATCGAGTTCAAACTCTCCGGTTTCTTGGACGAAACCATTGACGATTGGCACGTGAATCAAAATCGTTTTGCTTATGTTCACTTGCCAAACACGCACCGTCACAATTCCATTTTCTGGAATGCGGTCTTGTGGAATCAGCCCAGCATGAATGGCGAAGGGACCAACTGCCGCAGACAAGTTGCCGCAGTTACCACTCCAATCGACGAATGGTTTGTCGATCGACACTTGACCAAATAAGTAGTCAACATCGTGATCGGCTCTGCTGCTGCGCGAAACAATCACTGTTTTACTGGTGCTTGACGTCGCGCCCCCCATGCCATCAATTTGCTTCGCGTAAGGATCAGGGCTGCCAATAACGCGTAGCAACAGTTTGTCACGTGCGGCTCCAGCCACTTGCGCTTCTTGAGGTAAATCCTCTAGGTTGAAAAAGACACCTTTACTCGTGCCGCCACGCATGTACGTCGCGGGCACTTTTATTTGGCTTGTTTGATTCGGAGTATTATTTGACATACGCACTCCTTATTGTGCCAAGAAATCTTGCGCGAAACGCTGCAGAACACCGCCCGCGTTGTACACGTGAACTTCGTCAGCGGTATCTAAGCGACAAGTAACCGGAACATCGACTTTATCGCCGTTGCTGCGTGTGATAACCAGCGCTAAATCAGCGCCCGGCTTGATTTCTCCAACCACGTCGTAAAGTTCCGTACCATCCAGCTCTAGCGTATTGCGGTTAACGCCTGACTTAAATTGCAGTGGTAGTACGCCCATGCCAACCAAGTTAGTACGGTGAATACGCTCAAAGCCTTCAGCAACAATGGCTTCTACGCCTGCCAGTCGAACGCCTTTTGCTGCCCAGTCACGGGATGACCCCTGACCGTAATCCGCGCCAGCCACCACGATCAATGGTTGTTTACGATTCATGTAGGTTTCAATCGCTTCCCACATACGAACCACCTGCCCTTCTGGCTCTACACGCGCCAGAGATCCCTGCACGACTTCGCCGTTTTCCTTCACCATTTCATTGAACAACTTTGGGTTAGCGAAGGTCGCGCGTTGCGCCGTTAGGTGGTCACCACGGTGAGTCGCGTAAGAGTTGAAATCTTCTTCTGGCACACCCATTTTCGCTAAGTATTCACCTGCTGCGCTGCTTGCGAGAATCGCGTTGGATGGTGATAAGTGATCAGTGGTGATGTTGTCGCCCAGAATCGCCAATGGACGCATGCCAGACAATGTTCTTTCTCCCGCTAGCGCACCTTCCCAGTACGGTGGTCGGCGGATATAGGTACTCATCGGACGCCAGTCGTACAGCGGGTTGGGATTTTGCTCTTGATCATTCAGCTTAAACATCTGAATGTAAACTTGCTTAAACTGCTCAGGTTTAACATGAGTACCGACAACTGCATCGATCTCTTCATCGCTTGGCCACAAATCATTGAGATAAATTGGTTTGCCGTTTTGGTCCGTGCCCAATGCATCGCGCTCGATATCAAAACGAATCGTACCCGCTAGCGCATAAGCGACAACCAATGGTGGTGAAGCCAAAAAAGCTTGTTTGGCGTACGGATGGATTCGACCATCAAAGTTACGGTTACCAGAAAGCACCGCTGTCGCATATAAATCACGGTCGATGATCTCTTGTTGGATTTTTGGATCCAGTGCACCACTCATACCGTTACAAGTTGTACATGCGTAACCAACAATGCCAAAGCCAAGCTTCTCTAGCTCTGGTAATAAGCCCGCTTCTTCCAGATACAAGCGTGCAACTTTAGAACCCGGAGCAAAAGACGATTTCACCCAAGGTTTACGTACAAGACCAAGTTCGTTGGCTTTCTTCGCCACAAGGCCAGCAGCAACCACGTTTCTTGGGTTACTAGTATTCGTACATGAGGTAATAGCAGCGATGATCACTGCACCATCTGGCAACTCGCCTTCTTTCTCTTCCCACGCTCCAGAAATGCCGCGCTGTGCCAACTCAGAAGTTGGTAAACGACGATGAGGGTTTGACGGACCCGCCAAGTTACGGCTAACTGATGATAAATCGAACTCAAGTACGCGCTCGTAAACGGCGCTATCAAGATCGTCTGCCCAAAGACCGGTTTGTTTTGCGTAATTTTCTACTAGAGCAACTTGTTCTTCATCTCGACCAGTTAGTTTCAAGTAATTGATGGTCTGCTCATCAATATAAAACATGCCAGCTGTTGCGCCGTATTCTGGTGTCATGTTTGAAATCGTTGCGCGGTCTCCGATCGTTAGATCACGTGCGCCTTCTCCGAAGAATTCAAGATATGAAGATACCACACGCTCATTACGCAGAAACTCAGTAATCGCGAGGACAATATCCGTTGCGGTAATGCCCGGTTGACGTTTACCCGTCAGTTTGACACCGACAATATCTGGTAGACGCATCATTGATGGTCGGCCAAGCATGACGGTTTCTGCTTCCAGACCACCGACACCTATCGCAATAACACCAAGAGCGTCTACGTGAGGCGTGTGACTGTCCGTACCCACACAGGTGTCAGGGTAGGCAATGCCCTGCTTTGCTTGTACCACAGGAGACATTTTTTCCAAGTTGATTTGGTGCATGATGCCATTCCCAGCTGGAATCACGCTGACGTTTTCAAACGCTGTTTTACACCACTCGATAAAGTGAAATCGGTCTTCATTACGGCGCTCTTCAATCGCGCGGTTTTTGTCGAAGGCATCAGGGTCAAAGCCCGCATGTTCAACCGCTAAAGAGTGGTCAACGATCAATTGTGTCTCAACCACTGGGTTCACTTTTGCAGGATCGCCGCCCTGATCTGAAATGGCATCGCGTAGACCCGCTAAATCGACTAGAGCGGTCTGACCAAGAATGTCATGACAAACAACGCGTGCTGGATACCAAGGAAAATCAAGATCGCGTTTGCGTTCAATTAACTGTTTCAGGCTATCTGTCAATGTGTTCGGGTCACAGCGACGGACCAGTTGCTCAGCTAGCACGCGAGAGGTATAAGGGAGTGTTTCATAGGCTCCAGGAGAAATGGCATTGACGGCTTCGCGTGCATCAAAGTAATCCAGTTGAGTTCCCGGAAGCGGCTTACGATATTGGATATTAATATTTGTATTCATGGTTTGCTTCCATTCAGTCTTTACATCTTGCCTTCATCAAGGTTTTCCATTGCTCCAGAAACACAGTGATGAGAGGTTCTCCTTCCTCTGCTAGAGAGAATGACAAAGGAAGGAGGTGGTCAACCAAAGCATATAATGCCCTCGTTGACCTTCGCGCTAGCGATTCTCGATAGGCACCCATTCTTGATGATCTGGGCCCGTGTAATCAGCACTTGGGCGAATGATGCGGTTATTGGCACGTTGCTCATAAACGTGTGCAGCCCAGCCCGTTAAACGACTCATCACAAAGATTGGGGTGAATAGTTTGGTTGGAATGTCCATGAAGTGGTAAGCCGATGCATGGAAGAAGTCCGCATTACAGAACAGACCTTTCTCTCGCTTCATCACTGATTCAACACGCTCAGAAACCGCATATAGATGTGTATCACCAACTTGCTTCGATAACTCTTTGGACCAGCGTTTTATTAAGGCGTTGCGAGGGTCACTTTCGCGATAAATCGCATGACCGAAGCCCATGATCTTGTCTTTATTGGCTAGCATTTTCATGATGTTCGCTTCCGCCTCATCGGGCGTTTGCCAATCTTCAATCATTTCCATCGCCGCTTCGTTTGCGCCGCCGTGAAGTGGTCCACGAAGCGTACCGATTGCTGCCGTGATACAAGAATGGATGTCTGACAACGTTGATGCACAAACGCGTGCTGCGAATGTAGAAGCATTAAACTCATGTTCAGCATAAAGAATAAGCGAGCAATGCATCACTTGTTTGTGCAGCGCAGATGGCGCTTTGTCTGTAAGTAATCGCAAGAAGTAACCACCGATGCAATCTTCAGTCTGATCCTCGGTGTTGATACGCACGCCATCATGACTAAAGCGGTACCAGTAACAGATGATGGCAGGGAACAAGGCTAGCATACGTTCGGTTGCTTTCAGTTGCTCCTCGAAGCTCATTTCCTGCTCTAGGTTACCCAATACAGAACAACCCGTGCGCATTACGTCCATTGGGTGTGCGCTTGCAGGAATCAACTCTAAAGCTTGTTTTAGCTCGGCTGGCAAACCTCTAAGGCTGAGTAGATGTGTCTTGTACGCATCAAGTTCTTGTTGATTCGGTAAGTGACCGCGTAACAGAAGGTGAGCAACTTCTTCAAACTGTGCGTTGTTCGCAAGATCAGTAATATCGTATCCACGATAAGTTAGACCAGTTCCCGTTTTTCCGACAGTACATAAAGCTGTGCTTCCTGCGCTTTGACCACGAAGGCCTGCGCCACCTAATTCTGCTTTCTTTTCTGCAGTTTGAGACATTGTTTGAACTCCTTTTCTGTCTGACTTTTCCCTCTCTGGGGTGTTTTTAGCCAAACGAATTTCACGTTATTAGATGAGATAAATTCCGATTATCTTTTTCTTGGGCTTCCGTCTATTTTTGCTTTTCCCCGCTATTTCCCTTCAGAGAATAACTGGTCAAGTTTGTCTTCATAGTCGTGGTAATTCAGGTGCTGATACAACTCTTTACGTGTTTGCATCGAATCAACCAGTGCTTCCTGATTACCCACTTCTAGCAAATGTTTGTAGACCGTTTCAGCAGCTTTGTTCATGGCACGGAACGCACTTAATGGATAGAGCACCATGTCCACTTTTGCTTTCGCTAGCTCATCGCAGCCATAAAGCGGTGTCGCGCCAAACTCTGTAATATTAGCCAGAATAGGAACGTGCTTTCCGGTCGCTTGCTCAAGCGCATTTGAAAACTGAAGGTACTGGTCCAGCTTGTTCATCGCTTCGGGGAAGATCATGTCTGCGCCAGCTTCCACACACGCAATCGCGCGCTCGATTGCGCTGTCCATGCCTTCAACAGCTAACGCGTCAGTACGAGCCATAATCACGAAACTTTCATCATTGCGTGCATCAACCGCGGCCTTTACACGATCAACCATCTCTTGCTGGCTGACTATTGCTTTGTTCGGACGATGACCACAACGTTTCTGTGCGACTTGGTCTTCCATGTGCACCGCTGCCGCGCCTGCTTTTTCCATCGCTTTGATCGTGCGAGCAATGTTAAATGCACCGCCAAAACCCGTGTCGATATCAACCAAAAGAGGCAAATCACATGCGTTAGTGATGCGGTCAACGTCAACCAAAACGTCGTTTAATGTTGTGATACCGAGATCCGGCAATCCGTATGACGCATTTGCGATACCGCCACCAGACAAGTAGATCGCTTGGTGACCCAAGTTTTTTGCCATCATGGCGCAATACGGGTTTATAGTGCCGACAATTTGTAGTGGATTATTTTGTTCAATGGCGAGTCTGAATTTCGCTCCCGGTGTTAAGCTCATGACGAATTCCTTCTAGTCTTTGTCTAAACTTTCTGTATGTATAATTTGAGATTGGATGAGCTTTCGACTTCCTGATATGTGTCTTCTCATCAACATTTCTGCAAGCTCTTCATCGCGATTGCGAATGGCTTCCAAAATGAATTTGTGTTCGGTGAGCGCCTCATTCGGGCGAGATTGTGCACGTGGCGACTGGTAACGATACATCCGTAATAAGTGATAGAGTTCATCACACAGCAGAGATATTAACTTACTGTTTCTGCTCGCTTGGATGATGCGATAGTGAAAATCAAAGTCACCATGTTGATGGAAGTAAGACGCGCCTTCCATTTGGTCTATATGCTTGGAATGTGTCGACAATAGCATTTCCAAGCTTAAAAGCTCTTCTTGCGTAATGTGTCGCGCAGCTAACCTTGCCGCCATGCCTTCCAATGCTTCTCGAACGGCATAAAGTTCTATCAGCTTTTCCGGAGAAAAAGTGGTCACTCTAGCCCCAACATGAGGAATTCGCTCGATGAGCCCTAGCCCCTCTAAGCGCATCAATGCTTCACGCAAAGGCCCACGACTGACTTGATATTTCTTTGCTAGCTCAGGCTCTGATATCTTATGGCCAGGCTTCACATCGCCATTAACAATGACTTCAATCAGTGTTTCGGTCAGCGTTTCGGATTTGGTGTGTTCTTTCTCAGAACCCAGCACTTTATAACGAGCTTTCAACTCAGAGTTCATATTCAGATACTCTTGTTACCGACATTGAAATGTCTACAATTTCTTAACCTGAATATAAAGTAGTCGATCAAAGTGTCGACAATCAAGTAAATTGTCGACAATTTAGACTAAGGTCGTAATTTAAATGGGCCAAAAATGCCTATTAAGTGCCTTTTTTAGCAGAAATAAAGAATGGTAAGTTCACATTGTCGACAACTCATAAACCTTTAAGCTTATGATCTAAAAACTAAAAGCTCAGCTGTCGAACAATAATCGGATAAAAAACTATTCTTTAGGTACAAATTGATCAAAGACTTGTTGCGAAGTCATCTTTTGTGAAGCGGAATTGAGGTCATAATAAGCTGGCTTTTCATCGGTAAAAATCTCTAAAGTGAGTTTGAAATCTGGGTTATCGAACAAACCAGCGGAAAGAATGTACTCACCTGTCGGCAACAAATGATAGAAAAGGTTTGTGCCGCATTCGCCACAAAAACCTCTCACCGCCCAGTCAGACGATTGATAACGCTTTGGCTCGGCCCCCTTAAACGTTACGTTAGGCCCACAATGCACCGCATGAAGTGCGCCACTCGACCATTTTCGACACATAGAGCAATGGCACAGGCTAACCTCATTTTTAACCTCAGCGATGACTTCAATTACGCCGCACAAACACGTCCCTTTCATTCTCTTTTCCTCGTTCATTTTCCGTCATTTTATTATGGCCTACCAAAGCGTAAAGCCGCGTGACCTAACACCAACTTCTCGCCGTGAACTTTATGAACAAAATAACCGAAATGCTCAATATTCTCTTTATATCTCTTTTACAGACAGATATTTAACACTTAATTAACCTTTACACCAAGTTCAGCTTTAACGCTTACAAGGCATGACAACTGAGCAAAAACAATAAGGCTCAACTAAATAGAGTCGCTAACATAAGGAACGTGAACATGTTAAAGGTACTCAAACCAACGCTCGCCGCTTCAATCATCGCAGCTTCATTTTCATTCAACGCTCTTGCTGCAGATATTGAAAAAATGCACTTTCTTATCCCTGGAGGTGCCGGTGGCGGTTGGGACATGACCGCCCGAGGTACTGGTGATGTATTAATAAAGTCAGACATCGTCGAAACCGTATCATTTCAAAACCTATCTGGTGGCGGCGGTGGCAAAGCAATCGCACATTTGATTGAAACGGCTGATCGTCAAGAAGATACACTCATGGTGAACTCAACACCGATCGTCGTTCGCTCGCTCAGTGGGATCTTCCCACAATCTTTCCGCGACTTGACTCCTGTTGCCGCAACGGTTGCCGATTATGGCGCCATTGTTACATCAGCCGATTCTCCTTACAACTCTTGGGAAGATGTCGTTAAAGCTTTTAAAGAAAACCCTCGTAAAGTGAAGGTTGCTGGTGGCTCTGCTCGTGGTTCTATGGATCATTTGGTTATAGCAGCGGCTTTCAAAGGTGAAGGTTTTGATGCGCGCAAAGTTCGTTACATTGCCTATGATGCAGGTGGAAAAGCCATGGCTGCCCTACTTTCAGGCGAAACACAACTGCTCTCTACAGGGCTAGGTGAAGTACTCGAAATGTCTAAGTCTGGGCAAGTGAAAGTGTTAGCGATTACAGCACCAAAACGTTTAGAAGCTGCGCCTAACATTCCAACTCTCACCGAATATGGTAATGAAACTGTCTTTGCTAACTGGCGTGGATTCTTTGCAGCACCAGGCACAAGCCAAGAAAAGCTAGATGAATGGAATGCCGCATTTACTAAAATGTATAACACCGACGAATGGCAAGTCGTTCGAGACCGCAATGGTTGGATCGACAACTATAAAGCGGATAAAGCATTCTTCGCGTTTCTTGAAGATCAAGAGCAACAGATGGGTGACTTAATGCGCGAGTTAGGCTTCCTGAAGTAACAGTCGAATTGGGGTCCCTCAGATACCAACCTCAATGAATAACGTAGGTTGGTATTTCCCCATTGTATTTGCACTCTAAGTTTCACCGCATATGGACATTGTCGACAATCGGCATGCACACTCCTTTGTTTATATACCCAAAGCGGCTCGACTAGCAGCGAAATGCTTAATTGTTAATGGTTTAGTTTATTCATTGACGTCCATATGCGGTCTTTTTTACTTTTGTTAGGAGTTGAATATGCCTCGTTCAACCAACTTTTTCACCAAAGAGTATTTGCTCTGTCGTGACCGCGTCGGCGCAATGATCTTTCTACTCTTCTGTCTTTGCTACGGTTATCAAACCTCGCAGATTCCATTATTTCCAGGTGATGAGTATGAACCATTCACCGCACGTACTCTGCCAACCATCCTGACTTACGTTGGTGTCGGCCTTTCTTTGCTATTGCTGGTGACAGGACAACCAGATAAACAAAGTGGCGCAGTGCTGACCTTCAATTGGAAGTTACTGATTGCCTTTTTAATTTTAATGGCGCTCTACGGCGTGGGCCTGACTTATCTAGGTTTTGTGATAGCTACTGGCTTCTTTTTATTGGCTGGCTTTTATCTGCTCGGGGAAAGACGTAAACCCGTTCTGTTTGGCGCGTCGTTTCCATTCGTGATCGCGTTCTACTTATTACTCACTCAAGGTTTGGACATCTATCTCGAACCGGGTTTGATTTTCACCATCTGGTAGTCAAAGAAAGGACTGAATTATGTTAGATGGAATTCTACAAGGTTTATCCACCGCAGTAATGCCAATGAACATTATGATGGTGATCGTTGGTTGCTTCGTCGGTACATTTATCGGCATGTTACCTGGACTTGGGCCGATCTCAGCCATTGCTTTGATGATCCCAATTACTTATGGACTAGAGCCCTCCTCTGGCCTTATTTTAATGGCGGGTGTTTATTACGGTGCGGTATTCGGTGGTTCTACATCGTCGATTTTAATTAACGCGCCGGGTTGTTCTTCAACCGTGGTCACAGCATTCGACGGCTACCCAATGGCTCAAAAAGGCCAGGCAGGTAAAGCATTAGCTTTGGCAGCTTATTCGTCTTTCACTGGCGGTACGCTATCTGCCATTATGTTGCTTGTTGCCGCACCAGCATTGGCTAGCGTCTCCCTTAGCTTCCAATCGTCGGACTATTTTGCGTTGATGCTACTTGGGTTATCAGCAGTCGCGGCTTTTGCGGGGAAAGGTCAGGTAATCAAAGCGTGGATGATGACCATTCTTGGTTTGATGCTATCTACAGTTGGAATCGATAAAGGCGTAGGCGTTGAACGCTTTACCTTCGGTTTAACGGATTTAATGGATGGCTTTAGCTTCTTGTTGCTTGCAATGGCGACATTCGCACTGGGTGAGACACTGATGGGCATCCTTAAACCATCAAAAGACACCAGCGATGAAGAACAAGAAAAGCTGAGCAACATTGGCTCAATGAAAGTGACCAAGGAAGAAATCAAAGATGTTGCGCCTGTTTCAATTCGCTCTTCAATATTAGGTTTCTTCACTGGCGTTCTTCCTGGCGCAGGGGCAACCATTGCTGCTTTTTTAAGCTATGGTATGGAGCGCAACCTCGCACCTAAAGAGAAAAAGGATGAGTTCGGTAAAGGCAGTATACGTGGTTTGGTTGCGCCAGAGTCTGCGAACAATGCAGCATCTAGTGGTTCATTTGTACCGCTATTAACGCTTGGTATTCCGGGCTCTGGTACAACAGCAATAATGCTCGGTGCGCTGATCGCTTATGGTATTCAACCTGGCCCTCGCCTATTTGTTGAACACCCAGATGTGTTCTGGTCAGTGATCATTTCCATGTACTTCGGCAACATCGTACTTGTGATCCTGAACTTACCATTGATTCCGTACATTTCAAAGCTTTTGGCGGTTCCAAGAACGGTGCTTCTACCGATGATTTTATTCTTCTCAATCACCGGGGTTTATTTGGTCTCTTTTAACACTATGGATGTGTTCGTGATGCTGATTGTGGCTATGGCTGCCATTGCACTTCGGCTCGCTAACTTCCCGCTCGCACCTTTATTGCTGGGCTTCATCCTTGGAGGATTAATGGAAGAGAACTTACGCCGCGCATTAATGATTTCAGATGGAGAACTGAGTTTCCTATGGGAGCGTCCTATTACCCTTACCTTTACTGTTTTAGCTGTATTGGTGTTGGCAAGTCCACTAATCGTAAAGCTGATTCAAAAGTTTAAAGCACAGCCAGTCAGCGTTGAGCAGTAATCGCTGTCTCTTTCAACCTAGATAAAGCCATCCATCGTGATGGCTTTATCTTCCGCCCTCCAAATCGTTCGCTTATTGTGCAGATGGTATTGACAAATCACTGTCGTTATATGAAGGTGATTGTATGAACACACACTTAGCGCAACTTAACCAACGAATTATCATCATTCCATAGGAATGGTGGGATTTTTTGATGCGCTCAGTATTTATCGAACCCACCCATAGCGGTGGGTTTTCTGTCTCTACCGTATGGGAAAAGCTCTCTTGGAGGCGGTCACAATGCAAAAAATAGCAGTTTTTGGTAAACCCGGCAGTGGAAAATCGACGGTAAGTAAAGCAATCGCGTCTGCTACCGGTCTTCCTCTTCATCAATTAGATTCAATAGTCTATAAACCAAACGGTGATCCCGTTGAGCGTAGCGTTTTTGATGAAGCTCATAGCAATATACTAAGCTCAGATCGTTGGATTATAGATGGCCTTGGACCGATCAGCTCTTTCAACGCTCGTTTAGATGCAGCCGATACTCTCATTTATATTGATCTACCATACTCAGTAAGCTATTGGTTTGTGACGAAACGTCTCCTTAAAGGACTATTCATTAAACCTGAAGGATGGCCTGATGGTAGTTCGGTACTGAAAGGAACGTTACAAAGCTACAAAGTTCTTCAGCAATGCCCTGCATTCTGGAATGATGACTTTATGTCTCGCCTCGAGGGGTACTCTCAAACTAAAGCCGTTCATGTCATCAAAAACGTTACAGAACTGAACAATTTTGTTTTAGAGCGGGTAAAGTAAACCTCATATCAGAACGTTAGAGCATGTGGGTTAGATCATCTGAAGCTCTAACAATGAAAAAGAACATAACAAGGATTGCTTATGCTTTTAGAACTAGCACTTTTATTCGTTGCTGGCGTAATTGGTGGGATCATTAACTCCATAGCGGGAGGCGGAAGCTTTATTACTTTTCCGGCTCTATTGGCAGTAGGTGTTCCTCCTATTATGGCTAACGCAACAAACACGTATGCTTCATGTGCGGGTTACATTAGCGGAGCCGTCGGGTTCAGAGAAGAGATCATGAAGAACAAGCATGAACTGCTGTTCACAGTCTCATTCAGTTTAGTCGGCGGCGCTGTCGGAGCATATCTGTTGCTCAACACGCCAGAATCGCTATTTATGGAAGCCATCCCTTGGTTACTCTTATTTGCCACCGTGCTTTTTCTCATCGGTTCTCGTTTAACAATGCTAATCAAAACTGTCGCGAAAGAGCACAAACATGCTGGCATACTCGGAGCAATCGCGTTGGGTTTACTACTTGTTGGTGTCTCTGCTTACGGTGGTTTTTTCAACGCAGGTTTAGGGGTTATTGTTCTGAGCTATCTGGTAGTAGCTGGCCACCAAGACATTAATTTAATGAACGGTTTGAAATTGCTCGTATCTACGTGTGTTTCACTCATTGCTATCGTGATTTTTGTTGCCAATGGCTCCATTGACTGGCACACAGGTAGTGTTGTTTTGGTCGGTACGTTGGTAGGTGGGTATCTTGCAGCTCGTGTCTCTCGTCAACTGAATCCTAATCATGTTAAAGGGTTTGTTGCTCTTTCTTCTATTCTCATCACTCTCTACTTTTTCATTGATGTTTATGTTTAAGCAAAACTTGTACAAGTGGATAACACTCCTACAAAAACGCCAGCGCGAAAGATTAATGCAGATGGCTTAACGATTTTTTGTGTCACTCCAGCGAGGTTAGGAATCTAATAGCACTACACTGAGCGGCTAATGAAACCATTTTGATCACAAAGTGCTCGGATGGAAGATCCTGTATCACGCTCCTTCGTCGCTGTACAGGATGACGAGAAATAGAAATATGCCACTCGCGGTTAAACGAGTGGCATTGATCGAGAAAGATGGCGTTTTACATCAATAATAAGAGAAAGTAACGCTTACTTAATCAGCCCTACTTCTTTGTAGTATTTGAGCGCACCTGGGTGAAGAGGCGCAGATAAACCGTCTTTTACCATTTCCTCTTTCTTCAAGTTTGCAAACGCTGGGTGGAGACGGCGGAAATCATCGAAGTTTTCAAATACCGCTTTAACCACGTTATAAACCACATCTTCTGGTACCGCAGTAGAAGAAACAAACGTCGCGCCCACACCAAAGGTTTGAACATCACTATCTGTGCCACGATACATACCACCTGGGACATTTGCGACACGATAGAAGCTGTTGTTTGCAACCAGTTTTTCTACATTAGGTCCAGCTACCGTTACGATATTACTATCACACGACGTAGTGGCTTCTTTAATCGCTCCACTTGGGTGACCAACGGTATAAATCATCGCATCAATTTTGTTATCACAAAGTGCTTTTGATTGCTCTGCTGCTTTTAACTCAGAGACAAGCTTAAAGTCGTCGTTACTCCAACCATACTGGTTCATTAGCACTTCCATAGTACCTCGCTGACCAGAACCAGGATTACCAATGTTAACGCGCTTACCTTTCAAATCATCAAAAGTTTTGATGTTCGCGTCTTTACGTGCAACGACAGTAAACGGTTCTGGATGAACGGAGAATACGGCGCGCAGCTCTTTAAAAGGCCCGCTTTCTTCAAACTTACTGGTTCCTTTGTAAGCATGATACTGCCAGTCTGATTGCGCGATACCGAGGTCCAATTCACCAGCACGAATAGTGTTGATGTTATAAATCGACCCCCCAGTACTTTCTACCGAACAACGGATACCGTGATCTTCTCGCGATTTGTTAACCAAGCGACAAATAGCGCCACCAGTCGGATAATAAACCCCTGTTACGCCACCGGTACCAATAGTGACAAACGTTTCCTCCGCAGACGCAGAAAAGCCTGTTGTGAGTGCCGCTAAAGAAGCAGCAAGTGCGATTTGCTTAAACTTAAACATTGAACATCCCTTTTACCTGTGTTGATGACCGTTTAAGTATAGCAACCGTTAACAATTTGATAACGTTTGAGTTCTCATCCTTGGCGGTTAGCTTAGTAATCACCATTTTATTGGCATATTCTGCCGTTATATAATGGCTCTATATAAGCGTAAACCGTATAGTCTAGAAAATTAAATCTTTAGACTGATATGTCCATTCTAAATTATCTATTAAATAGAAATACTCAGGTCAAATTACTATAATCTTGTTAAATAACCTTTATTCTATATAAATATGATGAGTTATAACTCCAGCCAGAAGACATGATGTACTTGAAATAAATAATACGAATGAGAGAACAAACAATCGTTGAATATGAATTGGAACCTTATCCCTCTTCTCTAACATTTTATATCGTTTCGCATGAAAAGTGCTCAGAAAAACAGTTCCATATTGTAATACTCCGTGACCTGATAAGAATATATTCAGAGTGTAGTATCGAACTCCATTATCAAGAGCATCTTCAAGATACTTCAACCACTTGGATTTCAAATAAATAACAAACAAAAACCAAGCAAATATACCTAAAATTCCAACCGTAGTCAGATAAATCACTAAATCTGATGCTAAACTGATATCTTCCATCTTCGACTACTTATTAAGTTGAGTTTTATATAATTCTGTTCCCAAATACTCACCAGTCGAACTACCATATTTTGTTATTGAGTATCTAATTACACCCTTCACTACAAAAAATTCTTAAACACACTTTTTGTGAATAATAATGGCACTTTAACTTAATTTTACGCAACAAGGCTACTATGAAGTTGTTAGCTTTGAGCTGAGTTCAACAAAAACAGTAACTTTTATGCAATGTAACTCACTACGTTATATTGCTTTACAAACAAATCACCCAGTAAATATCCGTATCTAGTTTAGATAGCTGAAATAAAAAAAGCGTTGTATAAACAACGCTTTGTAGTTAGTGAAACGGATGGTTACACCGTTGGGACTGATGCTCGCCACGCTTGGTTCTGGCTATCTGAGATAGATCGGAACAAGTCACGTAGCTCTTTCAATAAACCTTCTTGGAAACCAATGTTTTCATCGGCTTTCTGTTTGGCTGCTTGTGCGCGAGTCGCTTGTACTTCATCATCTTTGCTGCGCGCTTGCGCTTTGGTTTGCTCTACATTCGATGCTGAGTTTGCCATCTGGCCCAAAGCTTGAAGAATAGCGTTCTTCGCTTGGTTTGAGCTCATCAACTTATCGAACTTACGGCCACCACTTGTCAGCTGCGCTGTCGTGTCTGCGATATTGTCTTTCGCTAGTGAGTGCGCACGCTTAACCTGATCTTGCTGCGTTTTAGACAAGCTATTGTTATTTAATAACTCTTCTGCTTGATCGAAGCCAGCTTTTTGCGTTTTCAGTACATTATTGCTCGCCATTTCATTCTTGATTTCTTTCCCTGCTTTGAAAGAACCAAGGGCACCAATAATTGCGGTAGCACCCGCTAATACACCCGAAACGACTGCCATCGCGATCATTGCGCTTGCCGAATTGTTTAGCTCTGCCGCTTGGCTTTCTAAACTCGCGACGTTTGCTTCAACAGCAATTTCACGTTGTAGCACTTGCTGCTCACGGCTCAGCTTTGATACTTGATACAACAATGTTAATAGCGTCAACGATTGTGATACCGCATCTGATGGTGACTTGATCACCTCCTCACCGTTAAGTGCTTTCATCGTTGTGCTCACTAATGAGCTCACCGTCGGCGCAAGAGCGCTCATTAGGTTTGCAACAACTTGAGCTTGATTACTCACTGTAGGAGCTTTAGGTGTCTCTAACTGGTAGCGTGCTGCACCAGAAACACCTGACTCACTTTGGCTTTTAACGGCGCCCGCTTCAAGCTTTGTTTCCGGCGCTTTTTCTGCTTTGTTGGTTTTAATGGTATCGCCTAAACCGTATAGTTCACCACGACCCGTTCCGCCTACTTTATCTAGCATAATAAACTCCTTATACCGTTGCAGGACGGCTTAACACCGTTTGCATAGTTTCACTTTTCGCTTGAATCATTTGCATGATGAGGCTCATCAACTCTTGGAAGTCTTCCATCAACTTACCAATCTCTTCTTTGAGCTTATCAATGACAGCCTGGCTTAACGTCATTTTGGCTCGAAGGTCTGTGATATCAGCCTGAATCTCTGTCACGTGAGCATTGTTAGCAGCGTGGACACTGTCCGTTGCGCCTTTACCCACATTGACGGCAAGATCGACGGTTTCTGCGCCATAACGAATCGCTTTCGCTGTTGTTGTCGCAGCTTTTGTGCCCATATCCGCCACTTTCGCCATGTTTGCAGCGGCTTTCGTAGCGATTTCTGTGACCTTTTGAGCTACCTTACCAGCACCTTTTGCTGCAAGTTTCGCGATACCGCCAGCTGCTGCACCACCAAACGTCACAACAGCTCCAATAACCGCGACGGCGATTTCTAATGCCATTACGACTTTGTTTAGCACATCGACATTTATGCCCGCTTCTTTTAGCGCATCTTGAACGGCTGGCTCTTGCAGCGCCATGCTCACTGCTCCCATAACGCCACCAGCGATCATAAGTGCACCGGCTGCTGCACCAACACCCGTTGCCACCATTACGGCACCAACAACAATAGAAACCACCGCACTGATCCAACCAAAGATCTTCGCTGCTAAGCCTGATTTTTGGGCTTCTTTTGCAGCGGCTTCCGATTCTTTGATTTTGTCTTGGTTTTCCACCATCTCTTTTTCGTGTTTAGCTTTTGCGACCTTCACTTCCTGAATTTTCAGCTCGTTTTGAGCACTTTTCAGTTTATCCGTGATAGCAGCAAGCTCTACTTCAAAATCATCAGCAGATCCTGCGATGATTTTGACGGCAATCGAACCTGTTTGGTCTGCAACTGCATGGAGAGATTTTGCAATGGTATCGACGATCTTTTGCAGCTGTGCCATGGCTTTTAGCGTCAAATCATTCACTTTGTCACTAACAGCTGCGTTAGGTGCATCTAACTGAACTTTTACTTTTCCGGTGTTCAGTACATCTGCATCTTTACTCTTCACGTTTTCTACCGTCACAGAAGGCGTCGCTGTAGGCGCCGTTTTCTGCACGTTATCTAACGTGGCTTGGCCAGATTCAGGGCTATAAACCTGTGTCTGGATGCGGTCAAGTGCAATAGAACTCATAGTCTAATTACTCCTTTTTATTTCTCACCGCTTCTAACATGATGCCTGCACGCTCATGCAAATCTGCATATTGTGATTTTCCGGCAGACATCTCCTTCGCGCTGTAAAACCCACTCTCTGCTTCTGTCAGTTGTTCCAGTTTCAGGTGACATTCAGCAGAGTGAAAAGGTGGGCGTGGATCATTTACGTCCACTAGCGCTGCGTAGCTGTAGGCGTCTATTGCCTGCAGATACTCACCCAACTCCTGACGAGCCGCGCCAAGGCCAATGAAAAATCGCGCCTGATAATGATCAAGCATGCTGAGTAATTGAAATACTTTCGCTGCTTGCTCAATCTTTCCCGATTGGAAAAAGTTGTAACCTACGGCATAAATGTGTTCGATGGTGTCCTGAGACACATCGTGCAACATTTTTAGCGTGCCTCCCTCTTCCAGAAAAGACAGCAGCTCTTCTGCTTGCATTTGGGATGGATCGGTCGCGTTTGTTTTAGTCATGGTTGGTTATCCTTAAATGGCTCGTAGGATTTCTTGTAAAATACTGTGGTACTTCTGAACAAACTTGTTCATCGCTTCAACGGTCGAGTTGTATTGAGAACTGGTGTCGTTCAGCTCAGTGGTTTTGATTTGCACTTCATCGTTAAGCAACTTGGATTTAGCACTGACAGAACTAGAAAAATTAGACAGTTTTTTCGACTTCTCTTCGTCTTGGTACGACGCACCATCACCGATAGTAATACCTTGTGTTTGAAGGAAGTCTCGATGGTTTGTTATCTTATTATCCGTCAAATACTTGTACTCAGGTGAAGCTTCAAAATCCGTTTGATTGCTGTAGTTAAAGTCACTCGCTTTGAAGTTACTTTCTGGATATCCCGGTTTATAAACCCCATCAACACTTTGCGTAGAGTGAATTTTTGATTGCACAACACCAAAAACTTTAAGCTGTATTGTGAGATCCTCTAATGCCTCTTTCTGGTCATTACGTTTCTCTAAACGGTTAACACGACGCTCATTTAGTGCAAGCAGCACTTGCTCATCAAAACGGTCTCCAATGCTGGACTCAACAACGGCCAACAAATCACGAGCCGTTAGAGAGTGCTCTGCTCTCACCTCGCGATCCGCTTTCTCTTTATCGGTGATATTGAGTAGACGCTCTTTCAATGCCCCTAAGTTCTTGCGCAATGCCTCGTATCGCTCAGTAAATGAAGCCCCGGTAGATTCACCTTTTACTATTTTTTCAAACTGTAATCGGATATCTCGTTCGGTGTTTTCTTTGATCAAATTAACTTGAGCTGCCGTTATCTGTGTCTTTTGGACATCGGCTATCGCGCTGTCCTGGTAAAAGTCGTCGATTTCTATATTTGTTAAACTCACCGCGAAGTTGGCGAACAGACTAGAAAGGGTCAAAGGCTCAGTTCCACCAATGACAGTATTAAGTGCTGCTTTTAGATTGTTCGTTCCACTCGCCTCACCATAAGCTGCGCTATATTGGCCTTTCACTTGAGCGGCCATTTCATCTAACGCTTCTTTAAGCTGCTGTTTAGAAATACCAGGAGTCCAGGTAATTCTGCTAGCTAGCGCACTTGCGTCATCGGTGCTTAAAGTAATACCGATGCCTTGAAAACTACTTTTTAATTGAGCTGAGACTTGAAGAGCGAAACTCTCTTTAGTCAACAGAAAATCCGAGCTCTTCAGTTGCGCGAGATTAACGGAACCTAAGCTACTAAAGGCATTGCGAAGAAAAGAAATAGAAGCATCTCTCACTTCACGGGAGCCCATTTGATTAGCAAGCTCTGCAACAAAAAGAGAAATTTCTTTGGTGGCATTAGCCAGACCTGTCTCGGAGAGGTTGGTGATCTGCTCCGCTTGGTTACTCTGAGTCCCCAAATTGAATTGACTAACAAACTCAGTAGATAACGAGCTATCTACGTTTTCCGTCAGTAACTTACTAAACCAAGCCTGAAACTGATTTGATAGCGTTTGGTTTGTTTGAGCATTAAACTCGGCTGCGGTTAATTCGCCATCTGAGTTAGCACTTTGTAGCGACTTTATCCAAACAGATGCGGTGTCGGTCAATGATATACCAGCAAACGCGTTATTTTTCGCTTTTAGGTTTTCAAGCGTATCAACATAAAGCGCGATGCTTTGTGATTCCGTTTGTCCCGAGATAGTTGGCAATGAAGAGATTAGAGAGGCAAGTTGCTGAGTCTCAGCTTCACCCAGTACAGGGGTAAATGCCTCTATCAAGTTTTGTTGGAAAGTGGGTAATGGTGCACTACTCGCAGCTGTGTCTGTTGCTCCTGTCGTAGAGCCAGTCGTTTTCATATTCGTCATTTCCAAACCTCTAAATCATCATGCCGCGCATCACTGTGGGACGCTTTCTGCGTTTACCTGACGTACCTTGTAGCTGAGTTTGTTGTTGCCGGCGGCGCTGGACTTCGTCTATTAGCTCTTGCTCTGCACGTTTCATGGTATCTGCTGGCGCTTTTATACCGCCAAGTAAAACATCCCCCGCAACAGGACCAACACCTAAGCCTTCCAATAGCTCGTTAAAAATATCGGTTCTGTCTTCAGCTTTTCTAATGGCAAGCTCAGCGTTCTCAATCGCATCGGTAAACGGTTGCTTCATCTTGATTCCTATCTTAAAGCGGGTCATCTCATCGGTGCTGTCAGTAACAGTCGTGAGTTTTTACTTTTTCAACTTTTTCAAAGGTCTATAATCTGCTAGGCGTAAACAGTACCAGTCGTCTAGCTCATCATGGCTTGCACCGCATGCTTTTAGATAGAACTGTGCCAATCGCTGGCTGCTCATGTTGCTACCACGTAACACATCGACATTGCCGCGAATGACCCAATCGGAGGGATAAAGTTGAATGGCATGTTCAGCCAAGAGAAATAAGCCGGCAAAGGGGTTACTCAACCCCAATTTTGGACGAACGCGTTTCAGAAGAACGATGATGATTTCACCGTCCTCCACCCGAAAAACGAGCTCTAAGCCTTCAACTTCAATTCGATAACCAAGTTGAATTTCACTTTGTTGCCAAAAGTATGGCGTCACTTCGATCCCCGCTTGCGCCAGCGAGAGTATTAGTTTTGTTTTCATTACATCCCCACCCTTCCAAGTGGCTGAATATTGATTTGCTGGGTTAGTTCTTGAAATGACAAAACGGGCAGATCGTAGTATTCCGATTCAATAAGCTTTCGCACATATCGGCGTACATCCATAGACACAACTAGCACAGGTTTGTTCGGCATGCGGCTTAAGTCACCAATGGTCTGTTTCACATCACTGACAAATTGTTGCGTTACTGACGGATCTAACGCCAAGTAACTCCCTGCTGAGGTTTGACGAATACCGCTGCGTATCGTGTCTTCGAGATTTTGATCCAATAAGTAAGCGGGCAACATGTTTTGTCCGCTCGCGTATTTGTAGCAAATGTAACGTTTTAAGCTAGAACGAATGTACTCCGTCAGCTGTACAACATCTTTCTCTTTTTGGCCCCACTCAACCATCGCTTCCAAGATCACGCGAAGGTTTCGGATAGAAATGTCTTCAGAAACCAAGCGTTGCAAGATTTCCGTCATTTTTTGCAACGGAACAATACGCTGGGCCTCTTTAACGAGCTCCGAATAACTGCCTTCCATCTGCTCCAACAGATAACGCGTCTCCTGAATACCAATAAAGTCTTGTGCGTACTCCTTAAGAACATGAGACAAGTGGTACGTTAAAATCCTGTCGGGTGTGAGAAAACCGACATGACTGGCTACGAGTTTTTGCTCATAACTCTGTGCCACCCAAATGCTAGAAATACCGGGTAGAAAATCTTCATCTTGCTCATAAGGCACGCCTAATAAGTCGATCTGCTCATTCCCTTCTGTCACCAAGAGTTGGTCTTTTACAATTCGTCCTCGTGCAACCGGAACTTCTTGTAACTGAATTAAATATTCGCCATTTTGCATCCCCTCGTTAAAACGCAGGTGGATACCCGGGAAAGGCACGCCGAGGTCGAGATATAGTGCGCGCCTCACCCTTGCTAGCTCTTCATTTAATGCGACCGCTTCCAAGCTTTCCTGAAGGCTCGCGTCAAGATCAATCAACAGCGGGACCGTCATGGCGAACTCTTCTTGCTCACCTAACTTACCTTTACTGTTTCTAGAAGGCGTAGGTTTGCTTGGCTTCGCTGCTGGCGAACCGGCCCCTTGCGAAACAAAGCTTGATAAGTCGGTGCTATCTGATTCCGCTTGTTTTTTCTGTTGATAGAAAAGGAAGAAACCACCACCACCAACCACGGCGGCCAAGACCAGAAAAGTGATTTTTGGAAACCCAGGGATGAGTGCGAACAGCACCAAAAGCACACCACCAATAAGAAGTGCTCGTGGCTGAGCAATCACCTGCCCACCAATATCCGATCCAAGATCAGAAGAGTCTTCATGAGAAACACGCGTCACGATAATACCGGCGGTAATCGCGATAAAGAGTGCCGGGATCTGCGATACCAAACCATCACCAACGGTCAAAATCGCAAACAATTCAAGTGCTTCAGAAGCACTCATGCCTTTTTGCGTTACCCCGATCGTGACGCCACCTAAGATGTTGACCACAATGATGACCAGACCCGCAATGGAGTCGCCTTTAACGAACTTCATCGCGCCATCCATCGAGCCATACATTTGGCTTTCTTTTTCAATCAGTGATCGTCGGTGCCTAGCTTCGTGTACGTCAATTACTCCGGCACGCATGTCACCGTCAATACTCATCTGCTTACCAGGCATCGCATCGAGTGAGAAGCGCGCACTAACTTCTGCTACCCTCTCTGAGCCTTTGGTGATCACCATAAACTGAACAATGGTAATGATCAGGAACACAACAATACCGACCACTAAGTTACCGCCCACAACGAAGTTACCGAATGTATAAACGATTTGACCAGCATCGCCTTGTAGCAAGATCAAGCGGGTTGTCGTGATAGATAAAGACAGACGAAACAATGTCGTGATCAATAGCACCGCAGGAAATGCAGAGAACTCAAGTGGCGTGGTGATGTAAATCGCTAACATAAGCAGCACCACCGCAATGCTCATGTTGGTGCCAATCAGTACATCCACCAGTGCGGTAGGAAGTGGCAATATCATCATAAAGACGATCGCGAGTAACATCACCGCAAGCATGATGTCTTTGCGTTGCCCTACTTTGTTTAGAATATCGATCAACTTATTCATGTGATTCACTATTTAAAGATTGCAGATAGCGTCGGTGCGCTTGGCGTGCCCCATCGACGTCATTTTGTTTCCAACGCGCTTGGCTTAAACAAAACCAGAGTCCTGCCGAGTCAGGATGAAGGTCGGATTTTAATAAGTGCTCACACACCTCAATCGCCCGGGTATATCGACCACTTTGTAAACACGCCACAGCAAGTGTTTGCATCGCCTCTTTGTGCTGCGGTTCTATTTCTAGAACCGCATCGAGAATAGAAATGGCATGCTCTGGCTTTTGGTATTGAACTTGTAGCGCAGCGTGAACAAGTAAGAGTTCAATGTCTTTGGATCTCAACATGTTGGTTAGACCTGAATAAGGAGATTGAGCGCCATAGTGAGGTAACGCTGATCAAGTTGTGTACTTTGTAGCGTTTCAGATGCTTTGATAAAAGAAGCGGAGCCTGAATCCTGTGCAAGAACTTGCAGCTGAGCTAACGTTTCATCAAATTGTTGGCGGTACTTTTCTGGACGCAACAACTCTGAGTGCAGCAGCTTGGGCTTGGTTAACGCGATGAGATATTGGTCTGAAGGCCGGAGGTCATAGAGCTTCTCTAAATGTGTAGCGACCGCCTGACCATCAGGAAGCAATTGAAATCGCTCTGGGAAATCGGCCTTAACTTCACTATGAGTAACATGCGTAAAGGCTTCGATGCCTACGTTTAAAGTGCTGACTCGAGTCATGAGCCTGCCACATCGTTATGTAGACGAGCCAAAAGCGTAAACGCTTGCTCTAAGGTCGGAAGTGTTACTTCTTCTCCTTTTAGCCTTGCTGAAAAAACCAGAGTTTGTTCATCTAACAAGCCGGTTTTAATTTCGAAAGGCCAGCCCTGATCGGCATGACACAAACACAGTGCACTTTGAATAATGTCACTGGTTTGATGCCAAGATAACGCTCGAGACAACATCAAGAATAACTGCTCACCCTGTCGCTCAATATGCAGCGTACCACTTTGCTCAAAATCCAGCTGCACCCGTCCAGCTGATGAGAAATCGACGGCATCGAGCCCCATTCCTCGGCAAAATTCATCGACGGATGCATCAATCCAACTCATCTTCCCACGCTTCCTCTTCTTCTATATCAATGGCTTCGTCTAGCGCCTTTTGTACCGCTTGGATTAAATTCTGTCGTTGTTCTTCATCGGCGAATACGTCAATTGGGATTGCGCGAACTAACTTATGGAACTCTCGAAAAAAATCGATTTTTTGTTCTACCGCCGTCAATTCCATTGCGTTGGCGACTTTCCATATCTCATCACTGCTTACCCATCGCTGCTCTACCAACGCAATCACATCAGCCATCAAATTAGAAACTTGATAAGCCATAATTCGTCCTTTCCGGTTTAAACATTTGGAACAGCTGACTCACACGATCTTGCAACGTATTTAGAGTTTTGAGTTTTTGCATATCGGACATCAACCACTGCAACTTAACCGAATCGATACTGCTACCTTGAACACTAAGATCTGCACTCATGCCTTGCAGCATAAAGTCAACAGCGGTCGATACCTCCTGCTCACCAAAGCGCGCCACCACATCTTGATAAGCAGCGCCGAGCCCTTGATAACTATGAACGGTATCGCGGTAGAAGCCGCGCAGCTGATGCAAAGAGCTAAACTCTTGCTCTTGGCTGTATTCATCAGCAAAATTTGAGACACGGATTTCCGTATCAATTTGAGACCATGTATCTGGGTTTTGCTCGATTCTTAGAAGTGCTTGGTCAATCAGCGCTAGTAGGTGTTTACTTTCTGGACTCGCACTCAAAAACTTTTTCACGGCTTTTAACGCAAGGTATTGATGGCTTTTCTCCTCTGAAAATCCATTCAAATAAGCTTGCAATTGAGCGATGGTCGAGATATTCCCTCCCGCCATTTTTGTAGCCAAATCTTTGATCTTTTGGTTCTTTTCAAGATCAGGGACTTTTCGCAGATAGTCAGAAACGAGTTCGTGCGCTTCATTAACTCGAACACCACTGTCTTTCACTTTGCGCTTGGTCAGATCTTTCTCTGCTTTTTCGGAACCGAGTGAAGTGAGTTCTTCCATCGCATCAAAAAGTGATTGTGTGGCATTGTGAACACGGACGGTTTCACCGCGATAATTGCCTTTTTGTGAAACGTCGGGACGAGACGATTCCAACCCGTTTTGGATAGACGCATCAAACTTTGGATTTGTTGCGATATGATTGTTGATAATACTCATTCACTTGCACTCCTTCCGCACAATACAGGCGAATTATAGGAAGTGCGCTTTGTTGAAGCTGTCAAAATCAGACGTGTTTTTTTAGTGCGCTTTCAGTTTTCTAAAAACTCCCGACTGATATTCACTATAAATTGATTCTTATACTTTCTATCCTCTCAGCATCAATCATTGCGCATATTTTTACCTTGAACGATTTCTCATACATCACTGATATCCAACAATCTGCGATTAAACACACGCGTTTGATCCAAATTCGCGGGCGCGTTACACAAGTCACCGGCACCATTATCAAAGCTGTCGTCCCTGGCGTTCGTGTAGGTGAACTGTGTGAGTTGCGCAATCCCGATCAAACTCTGTCTTTGTTAGCGGAAGTGGTTGGCTTCCAGCAGCATCACGCTTTGCTCACCCCGTTAGGAAATATGTTTGGGATTTCCTCAAATACAGAAGTAAGCCCAATGGGCAAAATGCACGAAGTGGGTGTTGGCGACCACCTGTTAGGTACAACGCTTGACGGGCTTGGACGTCCTTTCGATGGTACGCAAAGTCAGGAACCAAGTGCTTGGTATCCTGTTTATCGCGATGCGCCACCACCAATGCAACGTAAACTAATTGAAAAGCCAATCTCTCTTGGCGTTCGATCCATTGATGGGCTACTGACCTGTGGTGAAGGTCAGCGCATGGGTATTTTTGCAGCGGCTGGCGGGGGTAAAAGTACCCTACTGGCAAAACTGATTCGCTCCGCAGAAGTTGACGTGACCGTTCTCGCCTTAATTGGTGAACGCGGACGCGAAGTGCGCGAGTTTATTGAGCATGACCTAGGCGAAGAAGGAATGGCCAAATCGGTTTTAGTGGTCGCTACCTCTGATCGCCCAGCAATGGAGCGTGCCAAAGCCGCTTTTGTTGCCACTTCTATCGCAGAATATTTTCGTGATCAAGGTAAACGCGTGCTACTGCTGATGGATTCTGTAACGCGTTTCGCCCGCGCACAGAGGGAGATTGGACTAGCCGCAGGCGAGCCACCAACACGACGTGGCTATCCGCCTTCTGTTTTTGCCGCTTTGCCAAAGCTGATGGAACGAGCTGGACAATCAGACAAAGGATCAATTACAGCACTGTACACCGTGTTGGTGGAAGGTGACGACATGACGGAGCCTGTCGCGGATGAAACTCGCTCAATTCTAGACGGGCACATCATTCTCTCGCGCAAACTTGCGGCAATGAACCATTACCCCGCCATTGATGTACTTCGGTCAGCAAGCCGAGTGATGAATCAAATCGTTGAACCCGATCATCAGGCGTCTGCTGCTCATATTCGCGAAATGTTAGCTAAGTATGAAGAAGTTGAGCTGCTAATCAAAATTGGCGAATACCAACATGGCGCAGATAGTCGAGCGGATTTGGCCATTGCACAAAGTGATGATATACGCGCCTTTTTACGCCAAGGCACTCATGAACCAAGCGATCTTGATGGCGCTATCGCTCAACTTAAAGGGATGGCGAAACAATGATAGAACGCTTATTAGAAATCAAAAAAATTCGCGCTGAACGTGCGGATAAAGCCGTCAAGCGTCAAGAATACCGAGTGTCAAACGCCGCAGCACAGGTTCAAAAGGCCGAACGTTCTGTCGCGGACTATCACGTTTGGCGCCAGGAAGAAGAAGAGCGACGTTTTGCTAAAGCAAAACAACAAACACTCGTTCTCAAAGAGCTAGAAACATTAAGACAAGAAATCGCGTTGTTAAGAGAGAGAGAAGCCGAACTTAAACAACGTGTGGCCGAGTCAAAAAAAGCGCTTGAAATCGAACGCTCGGCACTTAAAGAAAAGCAAAAAGAGGCGCGACAAGCCCATAAAACCAAAGAAAAATTCGTTCAGTTGCAGCAACAAGAAGTCGCGGAAAAATCGCGAGAAAGGCAATACAAAGAAGAACTCGAACAGGAAGAGTTTCGCACTGTCGACATTATCTAAAGGTTCACTATGCGCATTACCCCAACAACTGAAACATCGAATACGCTGCACAAATCAACGCCGGAACAAGTGCCTCTCGAGAAGGAGGCCGAGCTTCAATCACAATTCGAGCATGCAATGACGAAGAAGCCTAGCAAGGGAAAGGAGTCTATCGTTGGGAATCCCCAAAAAAATCATACTGGCGAAGAAGACATACCGCTAAGGCATAAGACATCTCAAAGTCTAGATAAGAAACATAACCTATCGAACCAAGAAGCCAACGCTGACAAAAACATCTCCACTTTAAAAGGCAAAAGTGACGTCGTTACTAAGAGAGACGTAGAGAAATCGCAAGACGACGCAGCAAATAGCGAAGAAATAATTAGCGAAAACAATAAACTGCTTAAAAATGACGGAAAAAGCGATGGCGACACAGTTCTAAGCTCCCCTTCTACCGAGCTTGTTGATCCTCACTTTCAAGCTCATTTGAAAGATGACAAACCGACGCCGATGGATAAACGTATCTCACCGGATTGTCTCTCTACGCTTGAATCTGGCTTGCTCCCCCAAAGTGCGACAGCGACAGAGCTCGCTCAAGATGGGATTAACATTGTTGGCTTAACAGAAAAGCAAACTGAAACAGCGCACAATAAACGCGCAACTCATTCGCTACAGAATACAGGCAAACGATTAGACCAAACTGATGGCCTGCCTGAAACCAAGCCTCTTGAAAAAATCGAGACGAAAAGCGCACTAGTCACCGTTAAAACGGATGAAGAAAAAGTACCTTCTCAGCCCTTTGCAAGTGCGGTAACACAAGGCGATGTCATCCTAAAAAGTGTTGCTTCGCAGGCTCAACCGAGCCCAACGCGAGACGTAAACCAATTACTCCAGCAATTGGTGGATAAAATCTATGTTGCTCTGCCAACCGCATCGGACAACAAAGAGGTTCGGCTGTTTCTAAGTGAAGGACAATTAAAAGGTGGCGAAATCCACATCAAGTTGGACGCTCAAGGGTATAGCGTGACGATTCGACAAGAGCATGCCCTTTCCATTATTAGCCAGCAAGCTAGACAAGATCTTGCTGAACGGCTAAACCGATTCGGTGGTGAGCAGCCACTTCGCTTAGCGATCAGCGAACAAACTCAACAGCTCGATCAACAACAACATGAACAACAACACTCACGCCAACAACGCAGCGTGTATGAAGAATGGCAAGCGGAGAATGACCTATGACACCGTTAATAATACCCAAAGTGGATGCAGAAAGTATCGCGCTCAGCAATCAACTTTGTGCAAAACAGTGCCACTTCCAAGGGACTGATGGTCAGAGCGTATCGATTACTGTTGCTCAAATCCCTTCATTTGAAGGGTTCCGTTTAACCACGTTGATTGGAGGGCAAACCCTACAAGTAGACTTTTCTCGTGCGCAGCTCCAACATTGGCTGAAATCGACCTTAAATGCTACTGCGTTTGAGTCCCTGCCTAACTCCCTCCAGTTAGCACTTTTGAGCTCACAGATAGAACCGCATAGTGAGGCAATCAAAGCGCTATTTGGTCAGTTACCCATTCTTAGTCAACTACAGCCGTTAGAGGCGAGCCAGGCCCAAGAGCATACTTTAATGTTAACCCTCAATAAGCCTAACGGCTCTCTTTGTTTGTGGGTTAGCGAAGGATCAGACGTGTTATTGGATGCGCTACCAAACAGCGCTGCTCTACAAGCTCGACACCTCGCTTTACCTGTGTGGTTAAGTCTTGGAAGGACCCATTTGACGTTAAGCGAATTTAATTCGCTCGAGCTGGGAGATGTCATCTTTTTTGACGATGGTTACATCGCCAAGCAACAAGCCATTTTTCAAGTATCTAACCAGAATCTCTGGCGCTGCCAGCTAGATGACCAAACTCTTCACATTATTGAAAAAGAAACCAATATGAATGACGTAAACACTTCAGAAATGTTAACCGACCACCAGCAACTGCCTGTGGAACTCACGTTTGATATCGGCCATCAAACCATCACGCTAGAGCAGCTTAACCAGCTTCAGCCAGGGTACGTATTCGAGCTAAACCAGCCTGTATCTAAGCCGGTAACATTGCGTGCCAACGGCAAAATCATTGGTGAGTGTGAACTGGTTAATGTTAACGAACATTTAGGTGTGCGCATACTGGAGCTGTTCGGTGGCACGCAGGAGCTAGCATGATCCAGTTACCCGACGAGCTCAATCTCATTGTCAGCTTAGCACTGCTGGCACTGATCCCATTTATCGCCATGATGGCGACGTCGTTTGTGAAACTCGCCGTTGTATTCTCACTGTTGCGTAACGCTCTCGGTGTACAGCAAATTCCGCCGAATATGGCGCTTTACGGATTGGCTATTATTTTGTCAATTTTCATCATGGCTCCCGTCGGGTTTGAAACCTACGACTATGTAAAGCAGCATGATATCTCCCTTGAAGATTCTGCAAGTGTAGAAGGCCTCATTGAAAGCGGTTTACAGCCTTATCGAGAATTTTTGAAAAAGCATATTCGGGAAACCGAAGCCATATTCTTCACTGATGCTGCACGCACATTGTGGCCACAGAAGTACGTAGACCGTTTAGAGTCGGACAGCTTATTGCTCTTACTGCCCGCATTTACCGTCAGCGAGCTTACTCGCGCTTTTGAAATTGGCTTTCTGTTGTACTTACCGTTCATCGCTATTGACCTAATTGTGTCGAATATCCTACTCGCGATGGGGATGATGATGGTATCGCCAATGACGATTTCCCTCCCCTTCAAATTGTTGCTTTTTGTCTTGCTTGACGGCTGGACAAAGCTCACCCACGGCTTAGTGTTGAGTTACGGTTAATCACGGAGAAAGTATGCATTCTGCTGAAATCATTCATTTCACGACTCAAGCATTAACCCTAGTGTTGTACTTGTCATTACCGCCGATTTTAGTCGCAGCATTGGTTGGTACATTGGTGTCGCTTATTCAGGCGTTAACTCAGGTCCAAGAACAAACGTTAGGCTTTGTGGTCAAGCTTATCGCGGTCATTATTACGCTGTTCGTCACAACGCAATGGCTAGGGGCAGAGCTCCACGCCTTCGCCTCGCTTGCTATGGATAAAATTCCTCAAATACGATGAGTTATCACGACTTACACCAGGCTTTATTTTTGTACAGCCTGACGTTACCTAGGTTAATGGCATGCTTCATCTTTTTGCCTATTTTGAGCAAGCAAATGTTAGGCGGCACCATGGTGAGAAATGGTGTGCTTTGCTCACTCGCACTGTTTATATTTCCGATGATTAATCAGCAAACCTTGCCTGCAGAAACCGGCGGCATTTGGCTGATAATGATTTTGGGTAAGGAGGTATTAATTGGGCTATTGATAGGGTTTGTTGCTGCTATCCCTTTTTGGGCGATAGAAGCGGCCGGTTTTCTGGTCGACAACCAACGTGGGGCTGCCATGGCAAGTATGTTTAACCCAACGCTAGGCTCACAATCCACACCAACAGCGGTATTACTGACCCAAACGTTGATTACCCTGTTCTTCTCTGGCGGGGGCTTTGTCACTTTTATCTATGCGTTATTCAAAAGCTATACATCTTGGCCGATCGTGGACTTTTTCCCAACCGTTAGCGACGCATGGGTGAGCTTCTTCTACGCGCAATTTGAACAGCTTATGTGGCTTGGTGTGTTGATGTCCGCTCCACTAGTGTTGGCAATGTTTCTTGCTGAGTTTGGTCTGGCGCTTATCAGTCGTTTTGCACCGCAATTGAATGTTTTTTTCCTTGCCATGCCAATAAAAAGTGCCATCGCGAGTGTTTTACTGATCGTGTATCTCGGAATTATGATGGATCACTTTGAAGTACAGTTTTACGGCATTACCCGATTCGCAGAACAACTCAATACCATTTGGCAATAACGCTTAGGATTCTTTATGAGTGCAGAAAAAACAGAGCAACCCACCGCAAAAAAGTTACGCGATGCTCGGCAGAAAGGTCAGGTTGCCAAAAGCCAAGAAATCGTATCGTCTGCATTAATTTTGGCGCTCATAATTGTACTGTTTGCGTTCGCCGATTATTACATGTCGCACATCTCAGCGCTTATTCTCCTACCAAGTAAGCTTGCTTATCAGGGTTTCCAAGATGCGCTAGTCGATGTCGCTATCGCCATCGCAAAAGAAATTGCCTATCTACTCGCTCCGATTATTCTGGTTGCTGCACTCGTCGCCATCTTTTCCAATATGGGGCAGTTCGGGTTCCTATTTAGTGGTGAATCCGTTAAACCCGACATCAAAAAGATCAATCCCGTCGAAGGGGCCAAACGCATTTTTTCCCTTAAGAGTGTGATTGAGTTTATCAAGTCGATCCTTAAAGTCTCTCTTCTTTCCTGCATTATCTGGGTGACATTACGCGGTAACATCAACGCTTTAATGCAAATTCCAACTTGTGGGCTAGAATGTGTCCCGACCATTACTGGCGTCATGATTAAACAATTAATGATTATCTCTTCGGTAGGCTTCATCGTCATCGCTGCCGCAGATTTTGCGTACCAGAAGTTTGATCACACGAAAAAGCTCAAAATGAGCAAGGATGAAGTGAAGCGTGAATACAAAGAGATGGAAGGCAGTCCAGAAATAAAAAGCAAACGTCGTCAGTTGCACCAAGAGCTACAAGCCTCCAATCAACGCGAAAACGTTAAACGTTCTAATGTATTAGTTACAAACCCAACACATATCGCGGTTGGCCTTTATTACAAGAAAGGCGAAACGCCCCTGCCCGTCATCACTTTGATGGAAACCGATGCGGTAGCCAAACGTATGGTCGCAATCGCTAAAGAGGAAGGCGTTCCTGTGATGCAAAAAGTCCCTCTTGCTCGTGCACTATACGCCGACGGTAACGTCGACCAGTACATCCCAAGCGATCTTATTGAGGCAACTGCGGAAGTGCTTCGTTGGTTGGCTTCGTTAGAGTCCGAGGCGGACTAACAAACCACATCCCATTCAAGATCTGGGCTTACAACTGCCCAGCTTTCAACGCTATAATGCGGTATCCTTTAACTGTATGTTGTTTTTATGAAATCTAGCTTAAGCATTCGCTCCTACACGAAACGTATGAGCCGACATACTCATAGTGATTATCATCAACTGGTGCTTCCTCTCCAGGGCAACATACATATTGATATGGATAGTTATGTCGGAAAGGTGGCGGTTGGCGACTGCATAGTCATCCCCAAAAGTTGTGCTCACGGTTTTAATGCCGAAGAGTCATCACGCTTTATTGTTGCGGATATGACCACTTTGCCCACTCATTTGATGGATAGTAGTGTGGCTGTGTTTTCGATTAGCCCGCCTCTACTGAGCTTTATCCAGTTTGTCGAAAAACAGCTTGAGTATCAGGTTAATGATGAAATTGAAAACTCAATGGTTGCAACCTTCTATCTGTTGCTGGAGCAACAAAAGCGGTCTCGCTCCGTAGATTCGCGTATTCGAGATGTACAGGTTGTGATCGCCGAGCAGCTTGATCAGCCACTCACCATTGCCTCATTAGCGAATGCCGCTTGCTTGAGTCCGACGCAGTTTAAAAAGCTTTTTAAAGAGCAGCTAAAAGTGAGCGTTCATAAATACATTACATTACAACGTATGGAAAAAGCCAAAGCACTACTGACTCATACAGACCTTCCAGTTCAGTTGATAGCTGAACGAGTTGGCTATAGTGACCTTTCCGCGTTTAGTCGACGGTTTTCAATGCATTTTGGCATGTCTCCTAGAGAGTTTTCCCGGTAGTCACTAAAATAGTCCTCTGGAACAAGTATTCCGTCTTTTCAGCACAAAAATCTCTATCGCTTTCTTTTATTCTTTCTACCCTAAAACAGCCATTCACTAGGTAGAAATTACAGTGTTAAAAAAACATTTCACCGACTATCAATTAGGAACTTTATCCATACTTTTTGCTTCAACCCTGTGGGGAACGACGGGCACCGCTGCCAGCTTGGCACCGGATGTCAGTGCTCTCGCCATTGGCGCATTTTCTATGGGTATTGGTGGATTTATGCAAGCATGTCTGTCTGCGAAGTCACTGAAGAGAGATTTTCGAAAAGTCGTACATAAGAAGAAAACGTTACTGGTTAGTATTATCGCCTTAGCCACCTACCCACTGGCTTTTTATTCATCAATGCGATTCGCCGGTGTGGCTATTGGTACGGTTGTTTCTATCTCCACTGCACCTTTCTTTTCTGCTTTGTTAGAGTGTCTCTTTAGCCGAAATCAGACCATAACCAAGCGCTGGATGATGAGTTTCGCAATCGGGGTCATTGGCATTACCTTGTTGTTGGCTTCTGAGTCATCCGCAAATAGCTTATTTGATCATGATATGAAGCATTGGGGTGTATTACTTGGCCTATTGGCAGGTTTGACGTACGCCATTTACTCATGGGGAGTAAAGACTATGATTGACCACGGCATTGAATCGCAAACGGCCATGGGAAGTGTTTTTGGTATTGGTGGAGTTTTGCTTCTACCAACACTTTTCATCACGGGCGATAATCTATTTGCATCATCAACTAATACGACGGTCATGCTCTACATGGCCTTGATTCCAATGGGGTTAGGTTACGTCGCTTTTGGGTTTGGGCTACGGTTTGTTACAGCCAGTGGAGCTAGCATACTCACGCTATTTGAACCTGTTATCGCAGCAGCACTAGCAGTTGCGATTGTTGGGGAAGAAATTTCTTTCATTGGTTGGGTTGGTATAACGTTGACACTTGTGTGTTTGTTTCTTCAGTCGAAAAGTTAAATTCAATGGACATGAGCCAGCCCCAAAAAGGAACGCTGACGGTAGATAAAGTAAGGAGCAGCACCTACCCCCTACTTTACCATTTGAAATTACACCCAGCCTTCAGCCAAGTACATCAATCGCAATTGACTTGGTGAGCCTAGTTTTTCTAGCGCATCTAACTGGACGTCACTCAGGTTTGGGCATTTATCAAGATAAACTCGTCCGTTTGCTGCATCTAGGGGGAGCTTGTAGGTTAGCTTTTCGTTTATTTTACTTGCTTCCCCTTTATCAATCGCTCGAACAGCTGGCATGAGCCAATCCCAATCTTCTCCTAACAGTTTTTTAAACGCCCCGTTAGCAATAGACTCGGTTTTACTTGGTGCATCCTCTGGGCTTAGCTTCAAGATAGAATCTACGTCAGGAACCAAGTGCTCACTTGGCTCTGAACCCAACATCTTTTTCAGTGTTAATCGAGCGGCTTCCATCTCTTGTGCTTCTTTAGGTGCTTGAGGAGAAGTCATTTCAGTATTCTCCTTAGGACCAAGGTACGCCATTAATGCGCGGACAGAAGCCGGATCTTGCATACTAAAGGTAAAGTCTCCTTTGGCATTAGAAACTTCAAGCCTTGGTAAAACACCAGACATCTCACCTTGCATGAGTTGTTCTTTGACTTCTGTATTTAGTCCGTATGCTCCAGCTTGGTTCGCAACAAAACCACCACCACTCATGATAGCAGTCGTTGCCGCAGAACCGATTGCCTCTTTTGCTATCGGTGTGACGCCCACCGTTGCTACAGAGCTAACACCGAACGTGCCCAGGCTCCCCGTCGCCATACCTAACGTAGCTCCAATGCCACCTTCAGCCGACAGTATCGCATGACCTTGAGCCAAGGTTTGCTGCATCGGCATAGAAAGACGTTGATCTCGCCCTGGCAGCTGTGAAATTTGTTCTAACTGATGATGGTAAGCCTCAGCATCACCATTTACGGCCGCTTTGTGCAGCTCTCGACCTGTAGAAATCAATAAGCCAACGCCAGGTAATGCCAAGTTAATAACGGCGTTCACACCAGAACCTTTTAGCTTTTCTTTGCCCATCTGTAACAGTTCAGCAGCGAAGCCATCCATTTTTCCTGGATACTGGGCTTCTAAACTCACCTGCATACGCGGATCTTTGCTGATCGCATCAAACGTATTTTTAAGCTGCTGGTACGCATCGCTGCTCACTTTTATTTCATCCAATAGGCTGACAACTTCTAAGATTTTACGCTCAGTAAGTGGCTCACCGCGATAGCCTGAAGGACTCACTAGGGAGTAAGCCAACAGCGCAACCTCAGGTTTTTCTTGCTTAAGTAGCGCCTGCTTTAAATCAAGGTGAGTTTTGATGTTTTCTTGGAAAAACTTAGTGTATTTGCTTCTCAATACGCCTTCGTGAATAGAAGCAAACTTATGACCTTTGTGGAATGTGGAAGGTTCTTTTACTTCACCTCTTTTACTGATCACTCGGTCATCTTTTTGCGCAGCAACTGCACGAAACTGTTCTAGATCAGGTACTGGGCTTTGGCTGATTTTTTGTGTTGTATTAACCATTTTTCTCTCCTACACACGAAGTGATTGAACATGAGCTTGTTCATGATTAGAGGTGGTTGGAATCGCTTGATCCAACATTGCGAAACGCGCTTGCCACAGCTCGGCCTGTTCAATAACTTCGTGAAACCAAGCGGTAAGGTTCGTCGTATTTAGATGCTCAACGGGTTTACGTCCTGCTAAGACAAGCTGTCGACCATTTGGAGCTAAAGCAAGTGCGAGGCTGCCACTACCAATTCCTTGATAGTTAGCATGAGCAAGAAGCTCTAAGCCTTTTAGTCGTTGTTCACCGGATTTTTCTAACCCTCCGAACGTTACAGACAACATCAAATCATCCGTATCTGTCGCGATGAAATACAACATGTAGCGATCATCGACCAGTAGCTGACAACGTTCATTTTCTTCAAAATTCAGTTCGGGCAACTCATTGAGTTGGCAAAACTCCAAGAGCAGTTGTTGAATCGTGTTCATAACTTTTTCCTTTTGTTTCAATAACTCTATTGAACAACGATTGCAGATTGAACGATGTCGGTAATGGCTTTATTTTTGTCACTTTTTCGCCTTCATTGTGAGGTTTTCCGCAGAAATCTCGCTCTAAAATCGAGTTGCCAGAGTAATAAAAAAGAGCAGCTCAGAGCTGCTCTTTCAATAAAGGTTAGATGCTTAGCATGGTGTATTTGCTCACTTCTTTTGCAGAGTGACTAACCCAGTTTATGGCTATCAAAAATGACTTCTGTTGGCGGGAACATATTCGAAACAGGTGGTCGTTGTGCATCTCCAAACATTGGTGCACCGAATGCAGATGTCGCCCACGGGTCAACAATTTTCACATCCTTACTCCACGTTGATGGATCTTTTATGTCGCTCCCCTCTTGTCGACCAACCAGTACATAAAGGTGTGTACCTGAATGACCCTTTTTAAACGCAACCACTTCTACTTTGGGTTCACTTTCAGGTGTTCCTGACATGCCTTGAATCATCTCAGCGGCGGCAGCAAAGGCAAATGTAGTACAGCAGCCAGCTTTCGCGGTTTGTACTGCCTTAGCAATGTTCTGTAGAGTGCTTAATTGCGGTGCGGTTCCTCTTTGTGCTGCAGCTTGAATTCCGTTTGCGGACATCGTCGCTCTGTGATCTTGCATGATTCGCGCTTGATCCGCGTGAAGCTCTTTTAGTCGTGGCTTTCCTTTTGTTTCATAAAACTGTGACCCCTTAACACCGAACGTATTTAAGTCCGTACAGGCAAAATCACCAAGCTTTTGAAGGTTGGCTCTATGTCCGTTGATAAGCGCGACACTCGATGAGGCTTTATTGGTTTTGGAAGAAGAGGCTGCCGTTTGTGCAGTGGGCCAATTTGAGCTAGGGCCAGACGACAATCTCTCAAGATTTTTCAGGCTCCCAAGCGTTAACTTGTTTTCACCATTCAACACATTTTTCAGCATGAGCTTCGCAACATCTTTAGGAATACCCTGCTTAGTAAGCAGGTTCACTACAATATCTTTCGCTTTATTCTGGTGGCTAATACGCGCGCTGATACTTTTATTTTTTGGTGCGCCCTCTTTAACAAAAATATCTTTGCCGTTGTGTGCTCGAACCTCTTTGTCGTCAGCCTGATTTTGTGTCGCCAAATGTGACGTTAACTGACTCAACGAGTGCATGTGCGATGTATTAATATTGACCATGTGTGATGCCTTAAACTTGAATAAATGCGTGTACGTCTGTTTGGCTAAAATCTACAACCGTGTTGTTTTGAAATAACTGTACCCAAGTATCAACTAATTCACTCAACTGAATGATTAAGTTAGCAATGTTGGTGAGTTCACTTCCAGCCGCGATAGCAACTTGAAGAACAACGTCTTTGCGTGTTGGATTCACACAAAACTGCACACCACCTGTTTCTCGATACAAAAAGTTGTATTCAAGTAAAACTTGAAGTTTATCTAGCGTAATATCATCTTGTTCTATAAGCAGGTTTTTGGAAATCAATAACTCGCCTTTTTCCTCTACGAGCAGAACATCGACACTGTTGTTTTCAGCAAAATGCAGTGACCACATTTGATCGTCATACGCTGTCACGCGCTCAAGGTTCAGCACTTCTCCTAGCTCAGAGAGAAGCATATTAATCTTTCCTGTATCCATGTTGTGTCCTGTCTAATTTATTATAACTAAGTGACATCGATATATTTGTTTCAGCGAAGCCACTTGGGTATAACGGCTCATTTAAATAAGCGAATAAGGATAAAAGAGATTTTATGGCGAGATAGAAACCGACACTTTATTTCAACGTCTCATTTTTATTGCTATTAGCCGTTTTATTGAGAAGAAAAATTAAGGTTAAGCTGGAAAATAAAAGAGCGGCAATCGCCGCTCCAAAAATTAAATAGAAGTAAAAAATCACTTAATACCGTGAAGGCTATTTTCTGCATCCATAGCTAAAGGATTGAACGAGTCGTTACGAAGTTCTGCTATCGCGTATAGCATACGCCCCATGCGACCATTTCCATCGGTAAAGCCATGGTACCCGATAACTCCGGCGAACAAATGTTTACCTAAGTCTTTATCTTCTACAGGGTTCTCTTTCAAAAAGCCTTCAATGTGCTGCTTTAACATGCCCTCACCGCCAATACTTGAAGGCAAAGTACCACCCGAAATATTTGGCCCTCGGTAATCACGCTCAACATTAGGCACCAATCGAGCGTGTAGCTCTTTTAGGTTTTCCATATTCAATAAGTCTTTACCATTAGACGCGTATTCTTTCAGTAAAGACGTAATATTTTCGGCATCGTTTCCTTTAGAGTTAGAAGCATTAATGATCCACGCCGCAGCTCTTTCAACATTATTGGTTACGCCACTTTTGTTAAACGCGTCCTCTGCCAGTCCTTCAGCGTATACACCTTGGCTTAGATCGGTGCTTGCTAGACCTTCGATATGACGTTGCGCCGATTTAAGATGCATCACCTCCATATCAAACACCGCTTGCATTTGATTAATGCTACCTGCCGGGTTTTTCTGCGCTGCAGATACACCACCGCCGTAGTCTTTTACTACACGTCCAGCAAGCGACTTCGCTGCACTTTCGCCAATCAGTGATGTGAGGTTTTTACCAGAATCGGTTTCTAACATTGCCTCTGTCATCGCTCGCTCTGCTAACTGGTTTAGCTCAGCAGAGTTCGACTGAACTGATTTACTGTCTAACTTCGCAAAGGCATTTAAGACATCTGATGCGGTTTTTATGCTTCCATCTTTGAAGAACATTTGTCCATGCTCAACAGAAGAAGCAGCTTGTAAACGCTGAGCTTGTCCTTGCTCATTATCAAATACGGCTTTTGTAAGGGCTTTCGCTACCGATTGTGGGCTACCTTCGCGAAACAGTTTTCCTGTCGCTTCAAAAAATCGCGCTACTGCACCATTCGTAGGATTGGCGCGAGTAAATTCTTGGGTCGCTGCGTTGATTTGGTATTCTTTGCCACCAATACTCAGCTTACCTTCGTTAAGTATCTCGTTACGAGCTTGCGGCATGGCAGCCTGCAACGCGCTAACACTTCCAAAACTGATCATGTTTCAAACCCTTAATGTGGAAAAATGAGTGGTATTCGTTTCCGGTACTTCGGTTGTTTTATTGGTTACTTCTTGTGTATTCGCACTTTTTAACCACTCGATGAAATTCGCAAATGACTCATCGAAAAAAGATGCAGTTAGCAGTTGCTGAGGCAGGTGTATGAAACCGATATATCCGGTCTCTTCCTCCCAGCATACCGCTGGAGAGCCTTGCGTTAAGGCATCTTTCATATGTTGATGCAAAATATCAGCACTCGGTTTATTACCTGAAATCAGCCCGATAAGCGTCACACGATCTTCTTGTGCACGAATTGTGATTGCTGTGTTTTGCTCAACGAGTAGATGGCAACAATCATCCTCATCAAAAACCAGCGGCTCCAATTGGCAGCGGCTGGCAAAATCTGTCAGTAAAGAAGTTATAAATCCATTAGCCATTCGACTAAATAATCCTATTTTTGTTGTTTTAGAGGCGCTGCTTGGTTGCAACACTTATCAACTAAGCAGCTTTCTTAGGTGTATTCTTAAGGATTTATGGCAGTGAATATTTTAGAAATGGTCGGATTTTTTTTGTTTAAAGGCATTAAAATGAAAAAACTCAGCAAGTGCTGAGTTTTTGAGGTTTATTCATGAATCGTAATTTTACGCTCGCTGAGCTGCTTCACCATGGCTTGCTTTAATGCATGCAGCTGTCCATCAATACTGGCGTCGATGATCCCAACTTCTGTTTCCAAAATGCAGCCTCCATTTTTCAAGCGCGCATCTGCTACCACGTCAACGTAACCGACTTCAGGGAAATCACTTAATACACCAACCACCTTTTCTCTCACCTCAACAACCTGTTCTGGGTGGACATGTAAAATGACCTGCTTTTGGTTACTCACCAGTTGCAACGCTTCTCGAACTACACTCACCGTGGTATCGACATCATCGAAGGTATCGATGATCTTGCGTACTGCTTCTAACACCACACCTGTCATTTTTTCTTCGACTTGCTGATAGTAGTCATTACAACGTGCTAAGGTTTCAACCATCGTTTGCGCATTTTCAATCTTGGCTTGTGCAAGGCCATCTTGATAACCACGTTGTTTTTCGGTTTCGTAGGCTTGCTGGGCATTAGCAATGATGCTTTCAGCTTTGGAGTTCGCGGCTTCAACTAAGTGTTGCGAATCCAGATAACTGGCATAATCTTTCGCTTTCAGCACCTTTAAGCCAGGTGCCAGCTGCAAATTGTCTGTTTTTATTTCAACAAATGAAACCATTGAGGAATAACCTGTTTTGCGATTTTTTTTGTGAGTCGATACGCCAGATCTCGTTGATCCGCTTCCAACCAGTTAGCTGTTTCCGCGTTTTCGCTAAGTTGCTTTTCTAATTTGAATTGCCAACGAAGAACAACATCTTCCGGTGAGTTAATCAAAATAAACCTCATCCAAAAATATCCTAGCGCCCTCATGCTTGCTTCAACAGACCTTTCATCCAATAGTTCTGGTAACGAACGCTGCCAGCCTTGCGGCCAGCTGGATAACAGCATCGGCCCGTTTTGAATTAAGAACCGAGCGCCTTCCAAACCAAAAACGTTGTTCAGAACCTGTTTCGGGCGTTTTAAAACAACGCCTCGCATTGCCACACAATGTAAAGCTCCGCCCACCATCAATACGAGTTGGTTCAACGCGTCTGTCGGGAGCAATGCCAAACTATGACAAGGTCTGTTAAAAGCCGTCTCAGGAACGGGAGATAACGTCCACTCATTGATACACCATTGGTTGAACATGGGGTTATCTCTCCAGCCTTCGATATTTAGTAGCCAAGGCTGCTTTTGCTCTATCCAACTTCTATGGATGTACTGGCAAGGCGCATAGTTAAACTGGTGTTGTACCTGCGCGAGTGGTGTTTCTGGTTTAACCACGCTTCGTGTTCCTACGACACCATGTAAAAGTAGCGATATTCGAGCCGATGAGTGCCGCTACCAAGAACACCAAAATGGCGATAAGATTATTCGCCGTCTCTTTGGTGACCTGAACCGACAAAATGCTTTTAAATTGATTGTTTTGAGTAGCAACTCGAACCTCTGATGAGGGTACCATCACTACGCTGATTCGATCGTAGTTCAACCCCTCAATACTGTTGTTCACTAATAATTTGATCTGCGGAACATATGAATCAAGCGCAATATCTGCCGCGTGTTTAATAAATACGGAGGCAGAAGCTGGAGTTGGGCGCTCTCCTGGACGCAGATCTTGATCTTCCAAAACAACATGAACACGTGCCACCAGCACGCCATCAATCTGAGATAAGGTTGACGAGAGCTCTTGAGATTTCGCGTACACCAAACGTGCTCGTTCTGCTAATGGTGACGAGATCAAATCGTCTTTAGGAAACACCTCTTTCAGTGTAGAAAACTGCTCTCTTGGATAACCTTTTCGCTTTAGCGCATCTACCGCGAAGGCGATTTGAGAACTGTCTACCATTAACTTGACGGTGTTGTCTTTGTCAGGTTCTTTTGTTGCAACGACACCTTCGGATAGTAAGATCGACAACATCTCATTACCCTCTTTCTGAGTAACGTTGGTGTATAACTCGGTCTGACAACCTACCAGAAACAACGTGAGCATGATGAAAACTGCTCTCATTTTATTCATCATCACTATTGTGCCTTCAATAAGGTTTCTACGTTTTGTGTGGTTTTACCCACGGTTTTCGCGATCAGCTCTTCTTGAAAAGTAATGCGTGTCAGCGCCCACTGCATTTGCAGTAATTGTGCCGGATCATCACCCACCATCTTCATGTTGTCTTGCAGGTTACTTTTCGCGTTATCGATAGTGTTTTTCAACTCGCTGATGTTTTCTAGCAAACCGCCCTCCAGGCCATTACTTGCCTCAGGAACCGACATGGCTTGCTCAAAACGTTCGCTTAAACCGTCTTCGACTTGCGCATCCTGTAACTTATCAATGTTGGTTTGCATCACCTCGGTGTACTGCGTGTTTATCATATGTACTCCTAAGATAAATCTAACTTGTGACTGTGAGTCATGATGTTTTTCACCATCGCATTTTTTTGGATCATGAAGCTAAGTTCATCACGAACCATGTCCAGTGTTGATGCCATATCAGGTAACGACTTCAACTCTGCCCAGCAATGCCATAAGGCTTGTTCTTTCTGGGCACCCAGTGGAAAATGCTGCGCTAGCATTGCTTTTAGTGCTGTTTTATCAGCAGGTGGTTCGGCAATAAGCTGTCCCGAAAAATTCCCTAGTAACTCCTGCTTCAACACCTTTAACAAATCAGATTGTGGCTGCTCGTTGCCTTTTGCACTCTTCGCCTCATGAAAGGCGTACCACATTGCCTCTCGTTTAACTTGAGGGTCGGAGAACGCTTCATTTAACGATGATAAGACACTTTGTTTACTGACAACCTCTGCGTCTTTTAATGATTCGTACCACGCTTTAATCTCCGCCAGTTTGGCTTCTGTTTTCTCTAGCGTCTCTTTTGGAGAAACATGTGAAACTTGCTCTTGCTTGTTACTTCGCTCCATGAGTGCTTTCATCTTGTCTTCATCGCTCCGCTCATAATGGCGCGACTCCGACTGACGCAAAGATTGGTGTTGAAGACTTAGGTTACTTGAATCAATGATCATCCAAGATTCCTAATGTCCTGAGAAAAGCTCGCAGCAAATGCTTGGCTTTCTTCGCTTCCTTGTGACGCAAGTTCTACCCAGCTTTCCGCTTTGCTCAGTAAACCGGCTTTGGCAGAAGCAAGAGCCGCTAAGCTGATCAGATCTGGATAGGCGTTACAAAGTGGTTCGAGTAATTGATGAGCCTCTTCATACAAGCCTTTATTCATGAGGCTCATTGCACGAATCATCGCAACGGTCTCTTCAGAACCTGAGCTTGCTTCAAGGCCATCTGCAATGGTGTTGGCTTCTTGATGACGATGCATACCTGTTGCCATCAGCGCGATTTCAGCCAGCAGTTGGCGCGTTTCTCGTTCCATGCTTTACACCTTCTGGAGAATCGACTGCATCACATCTTTAATCGCACGAGTGGTGGTCGCATTGATATTGTAAACAACAGACCATTTGTTGATCGCGTGCTGAAGCTCGGCAAGCTTTGATGGATCATCGGCATTGGTTTCTAGGTTCTTGATGGCTGCCGTCACTTCTGTGTTGGCATCTTTCGCTTGTTGTTCTAACTTAGCTTTAACATCATCAAGGTTTACACTGTTACTAGCATCGTAAAATGACATAAGACTTCCTCGTATTTTTTAGTTAGCTTCGTATGATTCAACGACCGCATGGGCGGCTGTGTAAGCTTCATACTGTTTGAGTAGCAATTGGTACTGCTGTGGTGAGCACCCTAAATCCAACTGACGTTTCACCACCGCTTGTGCTTCTAAGAGCTTGCTCTTAATCTTGTGCACTTCCGCACCGTTTGTGTCGTTATTTAAAATTTGTTCAAGATTTGTCATTGTTCGTCTCACCTTCATATCCAAGTTCTATTGTTATCACCCGCCCGCCTTTAACCAACTCAATACCAGCAGGTGTAACACTGGATATTCGGTAGCCCTGAGGCGTTCTTGCACCGACCATATAGCGAACGTTATCGGTCAGAATCACATATGGAACCTGGCCAAAGTTGACGCTACGAAACGGGAAATCGATGTTGGTGCCTTTACTCACCTTAGGTATGGATTTCAAAACTAAGTACGGTTTCTCACCATATTGTTCCCGGAAGTCTCGGGTCACACCGTAAAATCGAGTCGTTTCGATATCATCAAGCTCACCACGAACTTCGATGCGATCACCGCTGGTGACCAACTGGACTTTTTTCAGTAACTCCGCATCCGTCAATAACGCTTTTAGCGTATCCATGTAGGCACCCGCTCGCTGCAGTTCAACCTTCCACGCAATAAGACCCGGCACGTCTCGCTCCAAGATTTGTTCAACTTGGTTCCAGCGGCTTGCATCATCGATATAGCCCGTCAGCAGCAGTGTGCCGGTCTCATCGCCATTTTCGACTTTCACTTGGTGATAGCCGAGGTTGCGCAAAATAAATCGAACCCCGCGACGGATTTCTTCCATCGTTCTTAAGTCACTTTTGTAATTGATGCCCAATACATCAATTCGACCAAGCAGATCGAGTTTCTGTGTTCGGTCTTCAACATAGCCCTCTAAGACTGCTTGGCGTGCGGCGGCATTCCATTCCACACGAACGTCGCTAAGTTTGAGCTCGCCTAAGATGTTACGTACCAAAACAATGGGTTCTGCTTCTGTAACAATTTCATTGTTGTTTCCGTTAGCTTGGCTGTACCACATACCGGCAAAAATGACACTCGGGACAAAACTACAGAGCAAAGCGATGAGCGTTGTTTTTTTCCAGCTAGAGCGTTGCACAGCAACCACAGGTGTATTCTGTTGGCTAGATTCGTCGCTGACGTTACTCACAATTAACGCATCTTCCGCGTATCCCAGAGCGAACTTCACAACGCCGACCGAGACAACAGCATGGCGTGACAACTCGATACCATCACCTGCAACAGCGATGTCTTCACTGTTAATATTTGCCTCTTCGCAGCCTCGTAAAATGACCGAGTCTTGCTGGCAAACGAGGGTGAAATGGTTCGCTTCGACCCCAGCATCAGACAGTACAAGATCAGCAATAAAGTCGTCACTGCCAAGCACGAGAGCACCTTCAGGTAAGGTGACTTCTACTCCGGTATGCACGCCTGATAAAATACGAATTTTCCATTGCTGCATCGCGGTTAAGACTCCTCTGAAGAGCGCACACACTCACTTTGTGAGTCATCACATTCCAATACTTTCACCCGCCAACCCTTTTGCCCTGTTGGTAATTGGCACTGCGTTAATTGAGACGACTTTTGCTGTGACAATAAGTCTTGTTGATAGCGCTCGGCTTGAACCCTCGATGTGCAGCTATATACTTCCACTACCGATTTAAATTCAGCGCTATTGTTGGAGATGTTGTTAAGCTTGCCGATACTTGGTCGCAAGTCATATTCGTTGCCAATCAACACACTATCGCCAATACCATCCACAACAATTCGAGGTTCTAAAATAAACATTCGTACTGTGCGGCGCTTAGTGTTGGTATTACTTCTAAACAGCGCGCCTAAATATGGGATGTCTCCTAGCAATGGCACTTTACGTAACTGATGGCTCACTTCATCTCGGTACACACCACCGATAAGTAAGCTTTGCCCTTGTTTAACCGTCGCTAAGGTGCTGATTTCAGTTTTACGAACGGAAGGAAGATCATCGACGCCACCATCAGCGATCTTTGCACCGTCTTCGAGATGAAGGCTCAGGTTAATTTCAGGTCGTGCAGCAAATCTATCACCAACGATACGTGGGACAATTCTCAGTAACGTGCCATACGTGACCTCTTCCAGCGCTGCGGTTTCTTTACCAACCAGCTTGACGTAAAAAGTGCTGCTGTTGTTCAGTACCGCTTCGACATTTTCCTGAGTTAACAATGTTGGTCTTGAAACCACTTGAGCACTGCCTTTGGATTCCAATAAACGAATTTGAGCCAGCAAGTAATTTAGGTTGGTTGAATCAAGCAAGGACTTAAAGTTCTGTCCACTGCCGAGCGTCACATCCCCCGAATTCACATCACCTGTTGTTTTGATATCGACAATGCGGTTGTTTCCGACAGACACTCCCGCTCGCCAATCCACGCCTAACTGACTTAGATCGTTGGCACTGATATCGACAATCGATAGCGCGACTTCAATTCTTGATTGCGGCTGGTCTAATTGCGCGACCAGTTTACGATAGAGCGGTAATCGTGCTTGAGTATCACGAACGATAATCGCATTAAGACCCGGCTCTGCTTCAACTGTTGCGCCACCATGAACTGAGGCGGTTTTATTACTTTTTACAGGCTTATCTGGACTGGTAACTTCTTTGCTAGACGCACTCGCCACTTGCGTTTGAACACCAGACACGACCCGTTTTAACACCGATGCGATGCCCGGGACCGTAATTGTCTGATCTCGATATGCAATTTCTCTATCCGTTGCAGAAGCGTACTTCAAAGGAATTATCTCAACGAATAATTCGTCGGTTGAATTCGATTTCTGCAGCAAGCGCGTTTCCAATGCCTCCGCCGTTTGTACCACTAAGTCGACATAACGTGGAGGACCCGCAAGATAGACTAACCCTTTGCTCTCAGCAGCTCTCCAACCATAACGAGAATCCCAAACGCCGGTGGAAATTAACGTACTGCGTAGCTCTCTAGCCGTAAGTAATTCCAATTGAAGTAAACGTGAGCGAGTTTCTGTCGCCTTATAGACATGTAAGACGGCTCCATCGAAATACCACATCAAGTTGTACACTTGCGATAAGTAATCGAGGAATTCCGCCGGATCTTCAGGGGTAAAACGCCCATTCACTCGATCGTTGACTTTGTCACTAACAGAAACCGAGACACGATAATTTGCACCGAAGTTATTCAACAACTCTTTTAATGAGTCATTATCTGCATAGTAGCGGAACGGTTGTTCGGGCCAGTGTAAGTCTGTTGCTTGCGCGTATCCCAAAGGAACAACACTCACTGCGCATAACAATGCCTTTGTTGCAGCACGCCTAATGTTGGGAAAGATTTTTAGCATCATGGTAACCACACTGTATGGTTGATTGTGTGGTTCACGCGTTCTTGTTCCAATAATGCAATGTAACGCTCACATAGATTGACGTGCTTAGAAAGCAAAGCAGAGAACCGTTCCACCGAACAGTCCTCAACCCTTACTTTACTTTGCAAAATCAATTGCTGATCATCATTGGTTGTCAGTACGCCGCCATCCTCACGAATGGTTTTTAATGAGAGCTGCATGCAACGTTGTAACGCTTGTTCTTGTTGATAATCTAGATGCTCTTTAAACTGGAAGGGTAACGTCGCTTCCCATAAAATCCATGACGCATGTTGCTTGATGGTCAGTGATAACTGGTCAACCTCGATGTTGTAAGAACCATTTTCTGAGGCAATAAAATCCCCTACCTTTAGCGCTTCCGCTAAAGATTTCATCATCTTATCTAACATTTAACGCCCTATTTAGATCTGGCTGAGGTGATTGCAAGCCTGGCCGCACTGACCACTTTGAGTATCAAAATAGTAGTGATCGATATCACCAACAGTTTGCATGTTCTTGAACCATTGCCATACTTTCGCAACCGCATTTTGGTCGTTGTAAACCACATCGCATGCATCCCAAACTTCGTTCAGCTCGGGGGCTTCAAGTCGCACTTCCGAACACCAATTTTTCCACTCAGAAATAAATTGTTCGGTTGTAGAGGTGTACTCCGCGAACCCTTTCAGCTCGTCTAAAGACGGTTGCCACTTCTCAATTAACAAACGATGACATTCAATCACTTGCAACTGTTGTTCGCTTAACGTCCCAAGTTGCTTTTTAAGTTGATGCTGCTGGCTCTTAATAAGATCGAGTTGCTGTTGAACAAAGACGGCACTGGTGTCTTCCCCTGATAGCTTCGACCAATATTCCTTCTGAATATCGAGTTGATTGATAAGTTGTTCAACTTTAATCGAAGCATGAAGAGCACTTTGATCGACTTGTCGGTTAATCCACTCGTTGAGTGATAAATGGAAACAAAGCATCAACGTTTTTGGGACAGCCAAATTAAAGCGAAAGCCCAGACGAGAGTTGATGTAGTCCAGCCTTTGTTCGAACGTTGTGATTGTGCTGCTATCACTGAGCTGCGATCCAATCTCCAAAAATAAACGCATGGCAAACCGGTCTATCGAAGCACCAAGTTTTTGATACGTTTTAACTAACTGGCTAGCGCATAGGCTATCGACGACATTTCTATCCAACAAGCGTTGAAGTAAAGATAACTGCTCATAATTTATGACGCCTTCACTCAACAATTGTCGGTGATTGACGTGCACAACATTGAGATCCTGCGTAGGTTTCGAGGCGCTTTCATAACGAGCTCCTCTTTGTAAAACAGTCACTTTCCGCTGTGTCACTATGCTGTCTGGAAAAAGCGAACGGCGTCGCCAATGCTGCTTTTTCATTTATGTTCGTCTCCGCACCCCTTTCGAACAATCCAGAAAGAAAGAGATGTAATAATTTTTAATCGTTCGTTGTTACACGATACATAATAGAATTTACACTGGTGAGTGACTTTCAAAATTAGTCAGAAAATTTTAGTCCCAAGTCATTTCATTTCGCGATAGCCACTTGATCGTCTCCCGAACGTACGCGGCTTGGGGTCGTTCCAAAACGACGACGGTAACTCTGCGTAAAGTAAGACTGACTGGAAAACCCTGCCTCCATCGCCACATCTACGATGCTCATCTTGCTCGTCAACAGCAGTTTATGAGCATGCAGTAGTCGACGCTCACTGATCCAAGCTCTTGGAGAAATGCCATAGTGCTCATTAAAAAGCTCTTTAAAAGTGGTTAAGCTGGCACCAAACTCCTGCGCGTAGTCTGTCAACTTCCATTCTTTTAAGTAATGCTGTTCCATAAATCGACGTAACCGTTCCGACGTACGGTTTGTTTGTTGTGACAGCAACGCATACAGTGATTCTCCTCCTTTGCTGTGTAGCAAGAGAATGAGTAGTTCTTCGTATTTTAGGCACATAATGGCATCAGGGTACGCTTGTTGCTCAAGCGTCTGCATGCTAGAAAGCACTTGTTCAACGAGTATGTTCAAACCAAAAGTAAACAAACCAGAACAAACTTTGTCTACCTTAGGCAGCATCATCAAGAGATCACTGTGTTTTTGCAGCAACTGACTAACGAGTTCATTGTCGTAAGCAATAATCGACGCTTTGTATGCCCCATCTAGCGGAGAGTACTCTAACAAGTAATCCCCTTGAGATAGAAATACCCCATTTTCTGCAGCAACATCGATTGTGCAATCACCTGTTTGAACTCGAAGCTGACCATTGTGAACGACAACAATGTGAGACTGGTCTGAGTGAAATACTTCGTCAGATTTTTCATAGCAGGAAAAACTACGAATTTTTCGTGAACTCGAGTCGACCCTTTCTGAGTTTAGTTGGCCTGACACATCCATTTTCTACCCTTCATTATTTTGAGTTTCTCAGTGCAAATGTTGAGAAACTTTCAAAGCACTACTTTGATCGTTGTTATTTCTAAGTACTGCTGTATGAATTAAAGAAGCAAAGAAAAGAGCATAGAAGTTCTATCACTTACCATACCCCCCGAATAATTAGCAAATAACCCAAGCATTACCTTTACCTGAAGGTAAAGGTTTGACTTAGTAAATTTCTGCTGTCCGTCTTTATTATTTTTATCAGATAGCGTTTATCATTAGCCAAAACTTAAATATCATTTCGTTATTTAAGTTTGGTTGTTTTGTTATACATTAGAATACAATTAAATAGATTTCGGCACCGTTTCGAGAACAAAATTAAATTTCCAAAATCATAAAAATGTATATTTTATAGCCTAAAACGCCAAGCCAACGTGTTCAAGGAGCGAGATATAATCATAAAAAATACTGTTTTTGCAACAAGTATGAGTCTAAAAAACAACTGACCCGATGACTTCAAAGTCATGTAATTAATGTTTATAAAAGACAACAAATCTTTCACAACAGGAAAGATATAGTCTTTATTTTTATAAATTAGAAAATTCTAATAAAAATGTAGTGCTTAAAATTTTATCTGTTTATTTTTGGAACAAGAATCAAGTTTTCTTGTTTATTTCCCTCTAAAAATAAATAGTTCTTTTCTTTTTCCGCAACGAGCTCACCGTTTGAATAAAGCTTTCCAATAATCTTCATTTTTCCTTCACCAGCTTGAATTGGTGCAATTAAAAACGAATACTGCACAGGCAACTGAACGCCTTGGTAGCTCTGAGATACCGATTTAAGACATTGATTATCAATAACTTTACATATTTCCACTTCAAGAGAAGTAATCGAAGGTGGAAAGTAGCCGTCGACAGAAACCCAACCATAGACTGATGCCTGACTCTGTGTATCAAAGTCATCCACCCCATTGACGGACACAGTCTGACTGCACCCACTCAGTATGAATAACCCAATAAAACCAGCCCATATAGAATTGTTCATTATGACCCCATAAACTTATTTTATATAATCTAGCTCATTTGAAATCCACACAATTCTTTATGTAAAAATATAAAAGATCAACTTATATTTATACTACAAGCGGACAATAAATCGCATTTTTCAACAACACGTAGTTAACATGGACTGTAATTTCAAAAGCAGTTTCTGCTCACTTTCATTCCTTCCTTAATTGAAGTTTATTAGAGAAAAATGATATTCATATATATCATTACCATCGAGATATGCATCTGAACACATTTACTTTTGCCTTTCTATTTCTCTCAACACATTTAAAAGCCAAAATATAATAACAACCGACTAATATTGATAAACATGAAGAGATACATCTAATATTTTCCTTGATAAAATTTCAAAAGGGACTATTCCTATGTCAGCACGCCAAACTATCGATGAGATTTTGCTAAAGTTTGCTCATCAAATAGGCTTGCCTGCACTGCATCTAACGGAAAATGAAGTAAGCTTAGCCTTTGATGATAATCTAAGGGTGCATATCATCTTTCATCCTGAATCGACAACTCTGCAGCTCGAAGCTGAGATTGTTGGCCTTCAAATTGTAAATTCCGATCTTTATCGTTCTTTCTTGGCCTTTAATTATCACTGGCCTGAGCACCAGTTATTTTTTAGTTTAGATAACCACCGACATGTCCTATGTTTAAACCGACTCATTAACATTAGGCGACTGGATTACGAATATTTTGAAACAGCTTTAGCAGAATTGCTGACGCACAGCGAGTCGTGGGAAGCGTTATTGTCTTCTCATGTAACCATTGATGAGGCACCACCGATGCCACAAACTTTAGACTTGAGAGTTTAGGTGTCTTTATGTCCAATGACATCCAATCCACATACACCAATTCATCGGTTCATGACGCTCAACAAGCGCAGCAAAGTGATGCAGTGCCGCAAGGAACGTTTCATGGCCGTAAAGTCACCCTACTCTCCTCATCAGAAAGCAGTCTGATGCGAACAAGCTCTAAAAGAGAGCTTGGTGAATGTTTAAATCAATTTGCCAGTCTCGAATCTTGCAATCGCGTTTTGGACTTTGATCCACAACTCAATATTGACAAGCAAAACGCCGCCGTAGAAAAGCTTATGGAACGAAAAGTGGCGATAATTCAACGTTCCTGATATCACAATATAAGCAGGTTAAACATCTAAGTTACCCTTCAGCCGACAAGCTCACGCTAATAAAAAACCCCGAAGATTCGGGGTTTTGATTCATACTGCTTTTTCTTTATTAATTACTTAGTTTCACTAGAAGAAGCCTAACGGGTCGATGCTGTAGCTAATCAGCAAGTTCTTCGTGTTCTGGTAGTGATCCAGCATCATCTTGTGCGTTTCGCGCCCGATACCCGATTTTTTGTAACCACCGAACGCTGCGTGTGCAGGGTAAGCGTGGTAACAGTTAATCCAGATCCGACCAGCTTCAATATTACGGCCCATACGATATGCAACGTTCGCATCACGTGTCCAAACACCTGCGCCTAAGCCATATTCAGTGTCGTTTGCGATTTCCAACGCTTCAGCCTCATCTTTGAATTTGGTGATAGCAATCACTGGGCCAAAGATTTCTTCTTGGAAGATTCGCATCTTGTTGTGGCCTTCCAACATGGTTGGCTGAATGTAGTACCCCTGGTTGATAGACTCTGGCTGTTCTGACACTCCACCACCAAAGACCACTTTTGCGCCTTCTTCACGGCCGATTTCCAGGTAACTTAAAATCTTATCAAACTGTTCTTGAGAAGCCTGAGCACCGACTTGAGTATCGGTATCGAGCGGATTACCTTGTTTAATCAGCTGTGCACGTTCCGTCAGTTTCTCTACAAACTTGTCATAAATCGCTTCATGAACCAGTACGCGAGATGGACAAGTACAAACTTCACCTTGGTTGAAGAAACCAAGTAACGTACCTTCGATACACTTATCAAGATACTCATCTTCGTAATCGAAGATATCTGAGAAGTAGATGTTTGGAGATTTACCACCTAACTCAACTGTCGATGGGATCAAGTTGTCTGCTGCACATTTCAGAATGTGGTTGCCAACTTGCGTAGACCCGGTAAAAGCGAGTTTCGCAATGCGGTTGCTGGTTGCTAATGCTTGACCCGCTTCAGAACCATATCCGTTTACAACGTTGATGACACCAGGAGGAAGAAGGTCACCGATTTTTTCCATCAGAACCAGAATGGATGTTGGGGTTTGCTCTGCTGGCTTCAATACCACACAGCAACCCGCCGCTAGTGCCGGTGCTAGTTTCCAAGCCGCCATCAACATTGGGAAGTTCCACGGAATAATTTGACCCACCACACCAATCGGTTCTGGGAAGTGGTAGCTTGCGGTGTGCTCATCCAGTTCTGCCGCACTGCCTTCTTGTGCGCGAATACAGCCAGCGAAGTAACGGAAGTGATCCACTACTAAAGGTAAATCTGCCGCCAAGGTTTCGCGAACTGGTTTGCCGTTTTCCCAAGTTTCTGCAACTGCAAGCTCTTCTAGATGCTGCTCAATACGGTCAGCAATTTTCAGCAAGATGTTCGAACGTTCTGTCACGCTGGTTTTGGCCCATTTTGCTCTGATGTTGTGCGCGGCATCCAGTGCTAAATTAATATCTTCCTCGCCGGAGCGAGCAACTTTACAATACGCTTGTCCGTTGATTGGTGAGATATTGTCAAAGTACTCACCACCCGTTGGTTTTACCCATTCCCCACCGATAAAGTTATCGTAATGCGATTTAAAGTTAACAATGGCATTTTCACTACCTGGCTGTGCATAAATCATAACTCTTCCTTTTGTTTCTCGTTCAATGTGTTATTGCAGTGTCGTATCGCACTGTTCACAAAGAGCATTACGCAAGTCACACGCCAACTACGCCACACTTGTTGTTAATTAAATGTAAAACTATGATTACCAAGCGATAACAAACCAAGTGAGCGATGTTTGAGCGGATGTATGGTGTGAACACCAATGTTCAAGTGTTCCAAAATGGCACACCCTCACTGTGACAAAATGGTACAGTCATGGAACTTCAACACATTAGCGATAACAATTGGCTTTCAACTTCATGGGTCAGAAGTGAACAAGCGGGTTTAAAACAGCGTCGACGCCCTGAAGATATTCGAGTAACGCCAGCAACGCTCCAAGATAGGCGTCACCAACTCAATTTTTTGCTAGAGGCAGTCACTCAATGTGCACTCCCTTTGTTTAATCAGCTATTTGCTCATAGCGACAGTCGCTTAATTTTGACAGACTCAGATGGTGTCATCATCGGCAGTTGGGGACAGCCTAGATTTCGTGAGAAGTTAACGGAAATCTCGCTAAGCTCTGGAGCATGCTGGCAAGAAAAGGTCAAAGGCACCAACGCGATTGGTACAGCCTTGGTTGAAGCAAAGCCCGTTTCTGTTATTGGTGATCAGCACTTTATCCAACACCATCGTTTTATTAGCTGTTCGGCTAATCCTATTTTCGATCATCTTGATAACCTCATTGGCGTATTAGATATTACGAGCGAGCAAAAGAGACATGACTTCTCAACGCAAGTACTAGTACAAAACATGGTCCAGCAAGTGGAGAATCAACTACTTAACTTGATTCCACAAGGGCATATTCGTGTGGATTTAGCGTGCGAAAAAGGTTTACTGAATAGTGGTTGGCAAGGAATTATCATTGCAAATGAAGACGGACAAGTTTTGGCTCACAATCAAGTAGCCTCTCAACTTTTTGCGCAAAAAAGTATCATTGGGCAATCCTTAGACGACATTCTATCCACTCGGGGAAATGAGCACCCTTTCGTTTTCAAAACAAAACCGCTTACCGATAAAGATAGCAAGGTCAAGTCTCGTGCTGTAGCGGCGTCCAATGATCTTCATTATGGCGACTCCGCTGTTGAGCACTGTTGGCAGCAAGCCAATCGCGTCATCGATAAAGACATCAGTTTGTTGATTCTCGGAGAGACTGGTGTTGGCAAAAACGAGTTTGTGAAAGCGCTTCATAAAAACAGCCAGAGAAAAACGGGACCGTTGGTTTCCGTTAACTGCGGAGCGCTACCAAAAGATCTGGTTGAATCTGAATTATTTGGCTACGTAGCCGGTGCCTTTACTGGCGCAAACAGCAAAGGTTATCAGGGGAAAATTCGCCAAGCACACAAAGGGATTTTGTTTCTGGATGAAATCGCAGATTTACCCTTGGAAGCTCAAAGCCGCTTGCTCCATGTATTGCAAGATAAAACCGTGCTTCCCGTGGGTTCAAACCAAAGTATTCAAGTCGATACGCAAATCATTGCAGCCACGCATAAAGATCTGGAACATTTGGTCAGCGAAGGATTGTTCCGCCAAGATTTGTATTATCGCCTTAATGGCTTGATCATTGAGCTACCTCGCTTTGAGGAACGTGATGACAAACGACAACTGATTGAGAACATTCATCGGCGTCACGCCGAATCTGAACAACAGCTTTGCCCTCACCTACTTTCTCTGATGCTGTCTTACTCATGGCCAGGAAATTTGCGTGAACTCGATAGTTTAATCAAAGTATCCGCCTTAATGGCGCAAGGTGAAGAAATATTGGAACTCACACACGTCCCAGCCCACCTAAGTAAGAAACTCAGCCAAGCTCAAGAAGGAGCAGCATCCGCTGAACCAACTTCAGAACTGCGTGCAACCGTCGAAGATAAGTTGCTCAAAACATATCAAGCCAACCAGGGGAACATTAGCAAAACGTCTCGTATGCTTGGTGTGAGCCGAAATACCATTTACAGAAAGTTGAAAAGCCTTGGCATATTAAGTTAATTCTACGACCTCAGATACAAAAAGAGCACCGTTGCGGTGCTCTTTCTCTTTGAAACCTAGCTTACAGGCCGCCTTGTTGTTGTGCCTGTTTTACTAATGCCTGACGTTGAGTTTCCTTCTCAGAGATCACTTGATTGTCCTTGTGCATTTCCTGTTCCAATTCTGCTGGAATGAAAACAAAGTACTTGTTAAGAGTCATCTTAGAACCTCAATTTGCTGTGTTAATTACCTTCTTGGTCGACGTAAACAAAACCAGAAAAACATGTTTTACTGGATCCTTGTTGCTAGTTTCAAAAAATAAAGGATGTTCATATAATAAACATCCTCCATGTAGGCGCTAATTATAGGCGTAGTTTAGAGGCTTACCTAGCACTCTTTTTCACCTTTTGTGCAATCTGAGTTTCGATCGAAAAACAGATTTAATTGCCCGTAGTTACTAAGGTATTGTTAAACAGAGAAAAAAGCTTTTACTGTAACTGACGACAGGGATGAGCTTACGAGTGTAGGTTCACTTGCAATTGTGTATCGTAGAGTTCGAATACGATAATAATAGCGCTACATGCCCTTAATCTGCGTAGTTAAAAACTTTGAAGTGATAGACAACCGAAGTCATATCTGTGCAACTCAGTTTAACGATTTGTCTACCAGTTCAATATTTCACCTTTTTTGAGAAATCTTTAGCCACTTTTTTGTGTGAAACGTCCCAAAAGAGCAGACAATTAAAAGTGTGGCATATGACCACAATTGTCTATCCCCACTTAGCTTCGGGAGGCGTTTATGAAAAGTAACAAACTTGGCCATGTGATGTCTTTCAGCAGAATGTTTTCCTTCATTGCATTCTTGACGGCCACATTCGCATGGATTCTCAGCATGTACGCCCTATTCACTGTTTCTTTAGTGGCTCTTGTGGTCAGTGCAATTCTCTACCTAAAAGACAGATTTTATCAAAACAAGAAAACGACCACTGAAAAGAACGCCTAGGCGCTCTTTTCTATTGAATGTCATTTCTATGTGACTTGATATAGTTATCAATCCGTTCGAGTTCGTGAAAATAACCATACATACCAATACGATTAATTTCTGGTTCTATACAGTATTTTTCTTCTTTTACCATAGCTTCTACAAACATTCCGCTTGATGCAATTGTGAAAGGTGGACATGTCAAGTAACCGTTGGTTTCGGCAATATTTTGCAGTCGTCCGAACTCCCAAAGTCTTCCAGGAATAGCAACTAGCAAAGCAAGTACAGTTGCAAAACCCATCCATTTGATCGATACACTTGAAGATTTAAAAATAACACGAGAAGCTATAAATACACTTAAAGTCGGAGCTAGAATCAGGCCACTAACACTAATCACATGAGACGTACTTAAATATATGACTAAAAAGTTACTATTTATTTGATGTTGGAGAGACTCTAATGTTAAATACTCATACAACCGATAACTTGAGTACGCACTCAAGGTAATACATATTACCAAAACGAAAGCTGAATGCGCCGGGTGCTTCTGTTCTATCATAAGAAAATAGCCTTGGTGGTAGCACGCTTAAGTTGACTTATAGATTTGCGTCTCACAATGTCTTCATTGATTTCGTCAATTGCTTGTATAGCCCTCTTCTCAAAGTGCTCATCGATAGCCGCAATAACTTTTTCTTTCAATTCGAGCTTTCCTTCCAAAGAATTTAGCACCTCTCCAACTAATAAAGCAGCAACAATACCAACTCCAATAGGTAATAATACGACTCCTGTAGCACCTATAAAATAAGCTCCTGCTAAGTATCCAATTGTCGCTGAAATTGAAGCTTTTATAACGTCAGAACTCACATTGACAACCCAATTACTGAACAAATAATCTTTTTTAAATGCAAGCTCTAGAGTTCGATAGGGGACTGAATAAATAATTGTGAGAAACACTCCACCTTTAGCACTCACTTTCAGACCAGCTTGTCCTATTCCTAAAGCCAAAATGTTGGCATTGTTCAAAAGGTAACGTGTGCCTTTTACTATACTTCTGAGTCTGTGGTTGCCTTTAAAGGTGATGTAACTTTTAGAACCATTCCTAGTTATCTCATATTTCCCGATTATCGTCCCTCCTTTATGAAGGTCTTCTGCGAGTATATAGAATGCGGCAATATCATGTAATAAACTTCCCCTCGAGCTAACAAACTCAGCAACTTTCATAGATGCTGCAAGATCCTTAACTTGTTCTTCACTTAATCCTTTGAATCTTTTTTCAAATATCCAAAGATCAACGAGGCCTCTGCTATCTAATACATATATATCTACTTCATTTTCTTCAATTTTCTTTAAGCAACCATTTCTTTTAACTTTATTTCTTTTACTCAAACACTGAAACTTATCGGTGGTCATCTCCACTATTCCTTAGACTTTTTAACTCGGCATATTCTAATCGGAAGAAAAAAACCTGCTCTCCCATTTCTGAGAAGTGCGTGACGAATCAACGTTTAATGTAACTTTTAAATCTACCAATATCTTACAGACACAAAAAAGGATGCCACTTGGGCATCCCTTTATATCTTTATATTTAGTCGGTTTACTTAAAACGATTACACGTCGTAAGTTGTAGACGCTGTGTCGCCGCCTGTACCAGTCCAGTTAGTGTGGAAGAATTCACCACGTGGACGGTCAATACGCTCATAAGTGTGAGCACCGAAGTAGTCACGTTGAGCTTGAAGCAGGTTCGCTGGTAGACGAGCTGTTGTGTAACCGTCTAGGAAAGATAGCGCAGAAATCGTACATGGCATTGGGATACCAGACTCTAGAGACTTCGCTGCTACTTTACGCCATGCTGCTAGGCTGCCTTGTAGGATGTTTTTGAAGTACTCATCAGAACCTAGGAATGCGATGTCTGGGTTCGCTTCGTACGCATCACGGATGTTGCCTAGGAACGCAGAGCGGATGATACAACCACCACGCCACATTAGGGCTACGTTACCGTAGTTTAGGTCCCAACCGTTCTCGTTCGATGCTTCGCGCATTAGCATGAAGCCTTGAGCGTAAGAGATGATCTTAGAAGCTAGTAGCGCTTGACGTAGTGCATCAACCCACTCTTGCTTGTCGCCTTCAACTGGAGTGATTGTCTTACCGAATAGAGATTCAGCTTCAACACGTTGGTCTTTCAGTGCAGATAGACAACGAGAGAATACAGACTCAGAGATAAGTGTTAGTGGAATACCTAGGTCTAGTGCGTTAATACCAGTCCATTTACCAGTACCTTTTTGGCCTGCTGTGTCTAGGATCTTCTCAACGAGAGGCTCACCGTCTTCATCTTTGTAGCCAAGGATGTCAGCCGTGATTTCAACAAGGTAGCTGTCTAGTTCAGTCTTGTTCCAATCAGCGAATACTGCTTGCATCTCGTCAGCAGACATACCAAGACCGTCTTTCATGAACTGGTAAGCTTCTGTGATAAGCTGCATGTCACCGTATTCGATACCGTTGTGTACCATCTTAACGAAGTGACCAGCACCGTCGTTACCAACCCAGTCACAACATGGCTCACCAGCGTCAGTTTTCGCAGCGATACCTTGGAAGATAGGCTTAACCGCTTCCCATGCTTCAGCAGCACCGCCAGGCATGATAGATGGACCGAAGCGCGCACCTTCTTCACCACCAGATACACCAGTACCGATGAAGTGGATACCTTTTTCACGTAGTGCAGCAACACGACGGTTTGTATCTGGGTAGTTAGTGTTACCACCGTCAATAATGATGTCGCCTTTGTCTAGCAGAGGTACTAGCGCTTCGATGAACTTGTCTACAACGTCACCAGCGCGAACCATCAACATTACTTTACGCGGCGTTTCTAGCTTCTCTACTAGTTCTTCTAGAGAGTATGCACCGATGATGTTCGTGCCTTTTGCTGGACCTTCCAGGAACTCGTCTACTTTAGCAGCAGTACGGTTGTGAGCAACCACTTTAAAGCCGTGATCGTTCATATTTAGGATAAGGTTTTGACCCATTACTGCTAGGCCAATTACACCGATATCACCTTTCATTGTTTCTCTCCAATTTTATTTCATCGACGAGCAGCGTCTTAAGCAATTTTTGCTGCCGCGTCTAAATCTAAATACCATTCCGTTAGGCCCGATTTCGCTTGAATCTTAGCCGCTGGGTATGGCAGTGCGTGTGCTGGTGAACTGTTAATTTCTTCAACAATGTCCGCTTTTCCTGCACCAAGCACTAAGTAACTAATGCGTTTCGCTGCTTCTAATACGCGTGCGGTTTTCGACACACGAAGTTGGCCCGATTCAGGATGCGACGCCACAAGAGATAGGTTCGCATCATCATAATTCGTTTGGCCAGGGAACAGAGAAGCTGTATGACCATCTGCACCAACGCCTAATAAGATCCAGTCAAACACAGGTGTGCCGTTTTCATTCGGGATTACCTCTGCCATCTCTTTTGCAAAGCGCTCGGCTTCTGCTTTAGGCTCATCTTCGCCACGGATGCGGTGAATGTTTTCTGCAGGAATATTTACTTGGCTAAACAACAACGTGTTCGCTTCACCGTAGTTGCTTTCTGCATCGTCAGGGGCAACACAACGTTCGTCACCCCACCAAAAGTGGAGGTTTTCCCATTGAATGGAGGTTGCGTAAGCCTCTGAAGCCAGTAGTTTAAACAGCATTTTAGGAGTGCTGCCGCCAGAAAGAGAGATGTGAACAGGTCTGCCCATTTCGCTAAACGCTTTCATATCGTTAGCTAGGCTTTCAACTACCTGTTCTGCTGTTTGGTAGATCTTATGGTTGATCATAGTTCACAGTAATCCGTATCTGTTAAGTTTTTACATGGGAAACGCCAAGCGCGGCCATCACGCTGTAACAAGTCATCTGACTCTTTAGGTCCCCAAGTGCCGCATGCGTACCCGAAGAGGGATTGTGGATCTTGCTTAAAATCTAAGATTGGCTGTACGTATTGCCAGCACGCTTCCACCGCATCACTACGTGCAAATAGCGTAGCATCACCATTCAAAGCATCAAGTAGAAGGCGCTCGTATGCCGTTAGCATTTGCGTTTCTTGCAGGTCAGCGTAATGGAAGTTCATTTTCACTTCCTTCGCTTCAAAGCCTGCGCCTGGCTCTTTCAAGCCAAAGCTCATTTGAATGCCTTCGTCTGGTTGAATACGAATGATCAGCTTGTTTTCTGGTGCGTTTTGACCAAACACAGGATGCGGTGTTTGTTTAAAGTGGATAACCACCTCAGTAACGCGTGTTGGAAGACGCTTACCAGTACGCACGTAAAATGGCACGCCATTCCAACGCCAGTTGTTGATGTACGCTTTCAAACCGATGTAAGTCTCTGTACGAGAGTCGTCTGCAACTCCCGGCTCTTCACGGTAGCCGCGTAGGCTTTGCCCACGGACTTCAGACGCCGTGTATTGGCCTAATACTAGATCGTTGCGCAGAGCGTTTTCGTCTAATGGCTTTAGGCATTGAAGCACTTTTACCACTTCATCACGCATCGAGTCTGCATTGATTTGCGCTGGTGGTTCCATACCTACCATTGCTAATACTTGTAGCAAGTGGTTTTGGAACATGTCGCGCACAGCACCAGAGTTGTCGTAGTAACCACCACGCTCCTCTACGCCAAGGAATTCTGCGCCTGTGATTTCAACGTAATCAATGAAGTTACGGTTCCAAAGCGGCTCAAACATCGCATTAGAGAAACGAAGCACAAGTAGGTTTTGTACCGTTTCTTTACCTAAGTAATGGTCAATTCGGTAGATTTGATGCTCTTGGAAGTGCTCGTGAATTTCTTTGTCCAGAATACGCGCCGATTCAAGATCATAGCCGAATGGTTTCTCAATGATCAGGCGTTTCCAGCCATCCTCTTCACTGTTAAGACCATGTGCTGCAAGACTTGCAGGGATCACACTGTATAAACTTGGTGGGGTTGCTAAGTAAAAAAGCGTATTGCGTTGCTCGAATTGATATTCGTCCGCAAGTTGGTCTAAGCGAGAAGATAGCTTACCGTAATCTTGTGTGTCAGAAGTATTAATTGCTTGGTAGTGCAGATGGTTAATAAATGCATCAAGCGTTTCTGGCTCAGTCTTTTCCATTTCCTGAAGCGATTTTTTCAGCTTCGCGCGGTAAGACTCATCACTGTATTCAGTGCGACTTACACCCAGAATGGCAAAATTCTCTGGAAGCTGCTTGTTCGCGTAGAGGTGGTATAAAGCAGGAATGAGCTTACGGTACGTAAGGTCACCTGAAGCACCAAAAATAACGATGCTGCTGTTTTCTGGTATTACCATCATCTTTCCCTTAAAAACGAGGTACTTATTGTGTGCCCGGATACGGCTAGAGAATGAGCCAACCCTATCAATGGCACCTCAAAATAGAAAATTGGTCTTACCTATTACGTTGATAGGTAAAGTCTATGGGCCCAAAGAACCTCAAGAAGTTGCATTTCCGATTCTTGGAAACACGACGTATTGAGGTCATTTAAGTCACTTATGTCTCAAAAGTACACACTGTACTCGCTGGAGGAGAGTCCGACACGGGGCAATATTGTCTACGACTATTTGATTTACATCAACACTTGCCAGTGCAAACGTTTAAATAAGTTGCACAAAACGTCATAAGTGATTGTATTTTATTGATAAAAAAAGTTTCATCTGAACGCTCCAAAATTTAAGCAAAAACTCTAATATGGGCAATAATTACTCATCCTTGCAATCCATTACAGTTTTATCGTGATCTGTGTTACTTACTTTTTATTTCATCACCCTATTGATAATGATACTCAATTAAAGATAATGAAATCACTATTAATGTGAAAGTAGAACGCCATGAAATCAAGCGCCATTAACCCACATCCCATAAACCGAATACAATCGGTGCTTGACTACATTCACACCAACTTAGACAGCACTCTGAGCGTAGATGAAATATCGAAAGCAAGTTGTTGGTCGCGCTGGCAACTGCAACGCGTATTTCAACAACACACTGGCGTATCCGTCGCTCACTACATCAGAGAGCTTAAACTTAGCCTTGCGGCTGAGCGCTTAATCCATACTTCTGACCGCTCGTTAGATATAGCGATAGAAATGGGATTTACATCTGAACACGCATTTAGCCGTGCGTTCAGGAATATGTTTTCAAAAAGCCCCCGCGAATATCGAAAAACGCAACAACTCTCCGGGTTGAGGCAACCTTTGACGCTGCGTAAGACACCAGAAGAAGAGAAAAAACATCAGCGCTTTATTGAAGTTCGAATAGAAACAAAACCGGCTTTTGAACTTGCTGGTTATCATGAACCTATTCACGGATTGTTTTCCGCTACGCCCGATTTCCAATCCAAAGTACCGTCACTTTGGTCACGTCTTTATTCATCTGAAAACCTTAACAATTCGGAAAGTAGTTACTTTGGCGTGATTGATGTGACTCAAGCGTATTCAAACAACCAACAACTTGAGTATTGGGCAGGTTATGAGTGCAGTCCAACAGCAAACGCACCAAGATCAACGAACTCTTCCAACTCGGGGTTAGACCTCTTGGCTGTTCCTGAGCAAACCTACGCCGTCATTACACACATAGGCAAAGCATCAGAGCTCGCCTCAACGCTGGAATGGTTTATTTTACATTGGCTACCCTACTCTAATTATCATGCTATCGATGGTTATGAGTTAGAGCTTTATCCAGAAGGTTATGATGTTGATAGCGAACAAGCACAAATGCAGTATTGGATTCCTGTAGAGCCAAACGACGCGCTATCTTTAAAACCTAAGAACAGAAGAATAAGTTCCAAAGATTAGTGTTTTGCACCAAATTGTTAACTTTTCCTATTTCTTTGAATATAGAATACAAATAACAATCATTATCAATAAATAGAAAAAGTAGTGGAATTTATAAATATGGAAAGTCCGATTCGATTTCATCGTTCAGCGGTTGCTATCGTCGTATCCGCATTGCTCGCTGGCCACGCCAATGCAACTGAGAGCACATCCCAACACGAAACGATTACGGTGCTAGGAGAAACATACCGAAACACCGCAACTAAAACCGTTTTAGAACCGGAGGAAACACCGCAAGCGATCACGGTAATCACTAAAGATGACATGGACCTGCGCGGCGTAAACTCGGTGAGCGAAGCATTGCGTTATGCACCTGGCGTAAATACAGAATTGCGTGGCGGTGCCGTTTCCCGACTTGACCTATTCAATATTCGTGGTTTTATTAACTACACCAACTTTTATGATGGTCTTCCTTTGCTGTACAACGGTTGGAACCTTCAACCGCAGGTCGATTCCGTTGCTCTTGAGCAAATCGAGGTTTTTAAAGGGCCAACGTCTGTTCTTTACGGCAATATTCCACCAGGAGGTATGGTCAACATTATCGCCAAGGCGCCTCAGTCAACACCCTCGCACTCTGTCTCGATTAGTACAGGGACTAACAGCCTAAAAGAACTGACGTTCGACACCACAGGACAAGTTGGTGATTCTAATGTTGATTACCGTATCGTCGGCCTGGCAAAACAGCGAGATGGTCAAGCCGATACGTCTGAAGACGAACGTTACGTACTCGCCCCATCTTTCAATTGGCAAGCGACAGAAAACACATTAGTGAACGTGAATGTTTACTATCAAAATGATCCATCAGCAGGTATCTACACGACTGTGCCTGCGTCTGGCTCAGTGATTAAAAACCCACTTGGCTCGATGTCACCAAGCACTTATTTGGGGGATGAGGACTGGAACACTTACGAACGCGAAGTTCTGATGATGGGTTACAAAGTCCAACACGACTTTAACAACAATTGGCAATTTCTACAGAATGCCCGCTACATGACCGCCGATGCCTATCAGGAAAACACATATAACGGTGCACTTGAAGCGGATAACCGTACCGTTGGTCGAAATGCCTATTTAACCGATGAAAAGTCCAAATCCTTTGTGATTGACAACCAACTATCTGGCTACGTTAAAACAGGAAATTTTGAACATAACTTATTGTTCGGGCTTGATTATCAGTATCTAGACTCAGATGTAAAATACAAAGACACGCTTGGGTATTCGCTAACTCAGGACATTTTTAATCCTGACCACAACAGCATTGATCGTAATGCACTGAATTTCCAATACAAACAAAACTTAGATATCAAAACGAAGCAGATTGGCGTTTATTTCCAAGATCAAGTTCGTTACGACCAACTTGTAATGATTGCAGGTCTTCGTTGGGATAAATACGATTCAAATACAGACGCCGTTAGCGATTATCTAGGAGCAGTATCCAACAGCAAGGAAGAGTTAGACGATACCAACGTATCTTTCCGAGTCGGTGGTTTGTATGAGCTAGACTTTGGCCTCTCGCCATACCTTACTTACTCGGAAAGTTTTGAGCCAATTGCGGGTGCCGACTCTTCTGGTAAAGCATTTGAGCCATCAACCGGTCATCAATGGGAGTTAGGCTTTAAATACGCACCATTATCTGGTGATATCTCAGGTAACTTAGCACTCTTCCATATTACGAAGAAAAACGCGATCTTGACCGATCCGAATAATCCATATGCACCGAACTATCAAGCGGGCGAAGTGGTATCACAAGGTATTGAACTTGAGGCAAAATGGCAAGCCACAGCACAAGCTGATTTCACTCTAGGCTATACATATACCGATATGGAGATTACCGAGGACAGTTATTACAACCAAGAAGGTAAAACGCCGGTTTGGGTACCTGAGCAAACGGCCTCTCTATGGGCAAATTACTTCTTTGAAGGAAATCTTTCAGGCCTTCGTACCAGTGCTGGCGTTCGCTATGTCGGAGAAGCACAAATTGATGCACAGAATAGTCAAAAAGTACCGGACTACACCTTGTTTGATTTAGCAGCAAGTTACGATTTCTCAACGGTATCTGAATCAATGAAAGGGGCTAGCGTCACGCTTTCTGCAAGCAATCTATTCGATAAAGAATACTATTCTTGTTACGACAAAAATAACTGTTGGTTTGGCGCTGAGCGCTCTATCGAAGCGAAGTTAGAATACAACTTCTAACCTCTTAGAGCGGAACAGCAGTAATTTGTAAAGCGATGGTTTCTAAAACAAGCCATCGCTTTTTATTTTGCATAGAGCATCAATATAAATGCTACCGTGTCACTTTTTTATAGCACCTTTCTGGCCTACCAACAGAGCCATAGTTTAAATCAGCCTCTAGTTCACCAGTAGTGATAAGATACTCCAAATAACGCCTTGCCGTTGTTCGGCTCACTCCGATTTTTTCACCTGCCTCATCAGCGGTTAGCGCACTGCCATTTGGAAACAACTCCCTGATCTTGTCTAGCGTTACACCATCAATCCCTTTCGGTAATCGGTTCGGCAAGTTGTCTTGATTGGCGTGAGACTGCAGCATTTTATCAACGAGGTTCTGATCCAAACTCTCTACGATGTCTAGTTGTTGGCGTTGGGACACATACTTTTTCAGTGCGGCATCTAAACGTGGAAACATCACTGGTTTTAGCAGGTAATCGACAACGCCACCTCTCATTGCCTGTTGTAACGTATCGACATCCCTTGCGGCTGTAATCAAAATGACATCACACGTTTGGTTACTTGCACGCAGTGTATTTAGTATCTCAAGCCCTGTGCCATCGGGAAGATAGACATCCATCAATAGTAAATCTGGCTTAAGAATGTCGAGTTGCATTTCCGCTTCCATTCTCGTGGTCGCAATTCCAACCACTTCCAAACCTGTCAGTTGGCTTAAGTATTTGTGGTGCAGCTCAGCAATAGCCAGATCATCTTCAATGATCATTACGCGAGTCGCCATACTCATAATTGTTCTTCCTTGGGTAAGTACACCGTTATTCTTGTCCCATAATTTGTATTGGGTATCATCTCAACATGGCCGTGATATCGAGTAGCAAGCTGATTGACAAGGTGCAACCCAACACCTCGATTTTGACGAGATTTCGTTGAAACGCCTTTTGTAAATAATGTTTGTGGATCCATTGTTTTTGGGAGGCCACAGCCATGATCTATCACCTCAAGTATCACTTCATTTCCGTAATCGCTAACGGACACATCAATGTTTCTGCGTTCTGACGCAACATTTGATTCATCGCGAATTGAAGTTAACGTGGCATCGAAAGCGTTATCAATCAAATTACCCAAAATTGTGACAAGATCTTCCGAATTTAGCCACTCAGGCAGGGGCTCCAGACGACTGCCTTCCTCAACCACCAGTTGTAAGCCTAACTCGCGAGCGCGTTCAGTTTTTCCAAGCAACATACCTGCAATTAGCGGGTCCTTAACGGTATCTCTTAAAAACTCAATCATTGCTTGATAGTGTGCGGTTTCTTGTCCAATTAACTTTTGCACCGCATCAAGCTCACCCATTTGTACTAGCCCGCTGATAGTGTTTAGCTTATTGCGATGCTCATGGGTTTGCGAACGTAACAAATCTGCATATTCCTTGGTTTGTGATAGCTGCTCGGTTAGATCATTGATTTCATCCCTTAAACGGAAACTCGATACCGCCCCCACGATTTTTCCATCAACATAAATTGGAGAGCGATTTGCAATCAGGCGCTTATGATTAAGGAATATCTCAATATCATGATCTTCCTGCCCGCTTTCTAACACTGTATATAGATCGCTATCACGCAGCGTATCAGTCAAAGGTTTATTAAGCGCTGATTCTCTATCAATACCGAGAATCTGGCAGGCACTACGATTTATCGAGCGAAGTATCCCTTGGGCATCAATGCTTAACACGCCCTCTTTGATGGTGCTCATCGTCACTTCTAATTCGCCGTACAACCGCCCTATCTCTTCAGGCTCAAAGCCTAAAATGGCGCGCTGAAACTTTCTCGACGCATAATTGGATACAATGGCGTTAGCGACGACAACTACGATGACCATTAAAATCAAAAAGGCCAAAAATGGTTCGATGCGGTCTTGCAGTCGGTCGAGCAAATAGCCAACCGAAACCACACCAATGATGTTCCCTTGCTCGTCAAAAATCGCAGCTTTACCACGAACTGAATAACCTAACGAGCCCTGTGCCGTCGAAACATAAGACAACCCCTGTTCTAGCGCTCGACGATTGTCGCCACCTCTCATTGGCTTGCCCAACCGCTCATCAACAGGGTGGATTAAGCGTACTCCCTTATGGTCGCCAATAACGATGAATGCAGCACCTATGGCTTCGGTTAATTCTCTAAAGCGAAGTTGGTATGGCTGGGGGTTTTGGGTTTCGATCATTTCACGAACAACCGCTGAGTCCGCTAAAAAACGGGCAACACCCAGTGCTTTTTCTCCCATTTCTTGCTCTTGATTGATTTTGAGATAAGTGAACCCCGCGGCGACAAGCAATAACAGCTCTATCAACCCCGATAGCGTCATGATAATGAGCATCCGCTTACGAAAGCTGATGGTTTTCCAACTCATTGATACATCCTTGTGATTCACTCTTGAGCGTAACGTTAACACTCAGTTAACAGCATGACGTTGTCGCGGTGATAAATCTGTGAGGAAGGCAAACAAACCGCAGAGTTTACGGTTAATTAATCGACGAGCTGAAACATAAAATTACAACCATTCACCAAATTTAGCATTCCTCTCTGATACTCAATTCCATACATAAATTGCCCTTAAAATCATGATCGCGATCACACCGATTTTAGCGGTTTTTGAGGCGTTTTTAGACTTTACAACGTATAATTTTTAATCAACGAAACCAATGAGAGTTTCGGTTTGAAAGCAGTGAAGCTGGAAGTCTATTAAAAGCTCAACATTGATGTCAGTGATTTGGACACAAATAAAACAAAACACAAATACTGACTATATGACAAACACTTAGACACCATCTGAAAACTGGAAAACTATAAACAGAGGTGCATTTATAGTTAGAAGGAACACCAAACATGGAACGCGATACCTTTGGAATATGCCTGAATAAGGCGATGCTGTCAGAGAATATGTATTCAACATTTACACACGTCAGGGCTTATGAAAAAAACGGAGGCGGTACTTCTGATCTAAAAGTCCTGTTATCGTTCCCTCAAATGAGTGGAAAAGATCTATTGAATACGATGCGAGGTTCTCGTCAGCTCGAGTGGAGAGCAGAGTTTCACTGTCCATATACAAAATAAATTTGTAACATCTCCCGCGCCCAGCACAAATATAACTGGGCGCATACTACTGCCCAATTTTCCCTCCTACTTAACACGCAGTTACGAATCCTTTATATTAGAGCTAATACTCTACGACAAAGCAGCCATTATGAAAAAAACAGGAAAGGTTTGGATACTGGGCTTACTTAGCAGCTCGATTTCCCTTGCCTGTCATGCGGCACCGATCACTTTTGATACCGCATGGCAGCTATTGCTAGAAAACAACTATTCTCTCAAAGCTCAACGCTCAAACGTCGAGAACTACCAATACCAAGAGAGTGCCACCAGCAATCTCAACTTACCTCAGGTTACTATTGGCGCGAATTACACGCGTTTAGATACCGATATCACGCTGTCGGGAAAACAGATCCTAGACAGCACAGGAGCACACACTAACGTACCTCCTGCTTTTCAGCCTATTTTTGGTGCCTTAGCTAATACCACTTCGACCATAACCGAGCGCGATATTTTCTCTTCGTCTATTCGTGCCATTTGGCCAATTTTTACTGGTGGTCGAATTTCTGCGGCTCAATCAGCAGCAGAAGGCAAAACGGATGAGGCGAAAAGTCAGCTTTTAATGGAACAACAAGCGCGTTTTGAAGATTTATCGAAGTACTACTTTTCTGTCGTACTGGCAAAGGAAGTACTCGCAACGCGGCAAGCGGTTGAAGCAGGGCTAAAAAAGCATCGAGATTTTGCCATTAAGCTTGAAGAGCAAGGACAAATCGCGCACGTTGAGCGCCTGCAAGCAGAGGCTTCTTTAGATAAAGCATCTGTAGAAACACGTAAAGCAGCCAGCGATTTGAGTATCGCTCAGGCTGCATTAGGTAAATTACTCGCGCAAGATGATGCCGTAGAGCCCGCTGAATCTTTGTTTATCAACGACAGTCTTCCCCCTCTTAGCGCTTTTGTCGATCAAACGCTGCTTACCTATCCGGGGTTAGAACTTCTGAGCGCTAAACACAAACAAGCCTCTAGCTTAATCAAAGCAGAAAAAGGGAAATACTACCCTGAAGTTTATCTTTACGGCGACTACAGCTTGTATGAAGACGATTCTCTCGCAAGCCAAATGAAGCCTGACTGGTTAGTTGGTGTTGGTGTCAGCATTCCACTGATTGAATCATCAGGGCGAAGCGAAAAAGTCAAAGCCGCTCAAAGCGTCGTCTCGCAGGTCGACTCATTAAAGTCCCAAGCCAAACAAGACTTATCGCTGTTAGTCCAAAAGACATACTTGGAGGCTCAGCAAGCCATTGATGAAGTACAAGGGCTCGCATCTAGCATTGAACTCGCTAACGAAAACCTGCGCTTGCGTGAAAAAGCATTTACTCAGGGTCTGTCGTCTTCTCTGGATGTTGTGGATGCACAACTTTATGTCGCGAGTATAGAAACACAGCGTTCAGCGGCGCGTTTCCGCTATTTAATATCTTTAACCAAGCTACTCGCATTGAGCAGTGAAATGAACAGCTTCGAACAATATCAAAATACCGCTTATATCCCTGCTTCAACATCCAAAGAGGTGAAATAAATCATGGCAGCTAAATCACTAAAACCCGTTTTACTCTCACTTTGTGCTTTGGGTGTTGCCTCTTGGGTTGGGTATCAATTTTACCAAGCCTATCAACCGGAACCGATCCGCTTACAGGGATTAATTGAAGCCCAGCAATACAGTATTTCCTCAAAAGTTCCAGGGCGTATTGATGAGGTCATGGTACGTAAAGGCGACGATGTAGAGAAAGGTCAGCTTATTTTTACCCTTCATAGTCCTGAAATTGAAGCGAAGTTAGAACAAGCAAAAGCAGGTGAAAAAGCGGCGGACGCCTTAGCTCAAGAAGCTGAGAAAGGCGCACGTGAGCAACAAATCCAAGCAGCAAAAGATCAGTGGATGAAAGCCAAAGCCGCTGCGAATTTAATGGAAAAAACCTACAATCGTGTGAATAACCTTTATAACGATGGCGTGGTTGCAGAACAAAAACGCGATGAAGCTTTAACTCAGTGGCAAGCAGCGAAATACACAGAAAGTGCTGCGTTTCAAATGTATGAAATGGCAAAAGAAGGCGCTAGAAGTGAAACCAAAGTGGCTGCGGCGGAAAAAGCGCGCATGGCATCAGGTGCCGTAGCCGAAGTAGAAGCGTATGCGAAAGATACTCAGATCTACAGCTGGTTCGACGGCGAAGTCTCTCAAGTTCTGCTTCAAAGTGGTGAATTAGCACCTCAGGGCTTCCCAGTAGTTACTGTGATAGATACAGAAGATGCCTGGGCGACACTGAATGTGCGTGAAGATTACCTTCAACACTTTAAAAAAGGAGCAACCTTTGATGCCTATTTGCCTGCCTTAAATAAAAATGTTGAGTTCAAAGTAACGCATGTTGCCGTTATGGGTGACTTTGCAACGTGGAGAGCAACCGATGCTTCTCAAGGTTTTGATCTTCGTACCTTTGAAGTAGAAGCTCGTCCAGCTCAACCCGAACCTGAACTGCGTATGGGAATGAGTGTTGTCGTTGAACTTTAATCACAACCACTAGGTTAATGCTATGACGATTAAGATTTCACAGCGGCATATCTTACGACGAGACAAGTGGTTGCTTTCGTGCCTTACTTGGATACCGATTTTGCTCGCGATGATGATTTGGGGAGTGTTCTCTGCGGGCATTGCCCGGGATCTGCCAATCGGTGTGGTTGATCTACAACATTCCCAACTTTCTCGAAAGCTCATTCAATCTTTGGATGCGTCGTCGAGTCTGGCTGTTAGCTATCACTACACCAGTACAAGCGAAGCAAAAAATGCGATGATTGAAGGCGATATCTACGCTTACGCGGTCATCCCATCTAAGTTCGACCAAGATATTCTCCAGCACCGCCAACCTCAACTTTCTGTCTTTTACAACAGTCAGTACATTTTGGTAGCGAAACTGATCAACTCTGCCGTTGCGCAAGCACAAGGCTATTTCGACGCTCAGGTTGAAGTAATGGGCAACTTGGCTAAGGGTAACACCACAACGTTAGCAGCGGCTGGACAGGCTGTACCCGTGTCGACACAAATAACCGCATTATTTAACCGTAACAATAACTACGCACAATTTTTGGTAACGGCTATCGTGCCAGCCATTTGGCAAATATGTATTGTAGTAAGCACTATTTTGATTCTTGCCGCGCACTTTCGCATTTATGGTGGAAAGAATAGCTTTGCATTTTTGGGCGAAAAGCCATACGCCAGGCTCACTACCCTATTAAGTCAGTACATTCCGGTCTTTATGGCGCAAGGTGCGTTGTTCTTGTACTGGTTTTATTCCGTGCTTGATTGGCCAATGGAAGGCAGTTTTGTGGTTATGCTATTAGCACAATTGGCGACGGTTATCGCCTGTATCATTATGGGAGCGTTGTTCTTCTTCTTGTCGATGGATCCTGCACGTGCGATGAGTTTTGCTGGCGCATTTACGGCTCCAAGCTTCGCGTTCATGGGAATTACATTCCCAGTTTCTGACATGAACACGCTCGCTTATGCATGGCGTTCATTATTGCCGATTACCCATTACATTGAAGTACAAGTCAGTCAAGCAAGCTATGGAGCATCGGCCGCACAATCTTTAAGCTCGCTATGGCCTATGATTGGTTACGTTGTGCCCCTGCTCATTACCGCAGCCTTGATGGGTAAACATCGAACAGCTTCATCAACACGCCAAGCGAAGGAGGCGGTATGACATTGTGGCAACTGATTAAAGCGGAACTTAAGGCCGTTCTAACCAATCCAGTCGTTACGTTGACCGTGTTTGGTGGTGTCGTATTTTACTCGTTTTTATACCCTTTGCCTTATGCACAACAAACGCCTCGTGAACAACCAATCGCGATTGTTAATCTAGATGGTAGTCAGACGAGTTTAAAGCTAGAACGTATGGTTGATGCCACTCCGCAAGTCAACGTAGTCACTCGACTTCATACGATTGCCGATGCAAAGCAAGCATTTTTACAACGAGAGATCACCGGTTTTTTAGTCATACCAGAACACTTTTACAAAGACCTAATGCTAGGTAAAAGCCCGACTCTAGCCTACGCTGCGGACGCCTCGTATTTTCTCGTGTACGGAACCGTGGTAGAAGGATTGGCCCAAGCTGGAGGCACATTAGGGGCCCAAGTGAAAGTCAGTAAAATGGTGATAGATGGTGTGCCCATGAGTATGGCTAGCCATAATTACTCTGCTATCAAGCTTAATATGAAGCCGACGTTCAACCCAACCATGGGTTACATCGAATACGTAGTGCCGGCAGTATTTGTTCTGATTTTACAACAAACGTTGATCATGGCGGTTGGATTACAAACGGGAACACAGCGTCATGGTCGTGGCTATTGGTCACAAGTATCCACGGGATCGCTGCTGCTTGTGAGAACGTTAGTATTTGTGGCAATTTATTATTTACTCGGCGCCTATTATTTTGGTTTTAGCTTCGAACGCTTAAACGTAAACCATATCGCCAATGCGGGCGAATTGCTGGCTATGTTGTTCCCGTTCCTTTTAGGTTGTTGCGGACTAGGCTTCTGGCTAGGTTACTTATTACCTCGGCGTGAACTTGTCACCTTAGTCGTCCTAGTGAGCTCTATGCCGCTCATTTTCTTGGCTGGTTTTATTTGGCCGATTGAAGCCATACCTACTCCCTTACTATGGATTGCTGATTTAAGCCCAAGCACTTGGGCGATCAAAGCTTTCTTAGCACTAAACCAAATGGGGGCAACCTGGCAACAAGTCGCTCCACATTGGACAGCACTTTGGGCACTCACTGTGCTTTGGGGTAACGTTGCGTACTGGATTGCTAAGCGAAGTAACAAGCCAGTTGTAACAGAGAGCTTGGGGTGATAGCTGACATTTTTATTACTATAAAAAAAGCCGGGTAACTAAACCCGGCTAAAAATCTGCGTCCTTGCAGCGGACATATGGTAAAAACACTTTTTGCTCTGGGCTTACCCATTGAGCGAGGTTAGATTAAGCCAAAAAGTATGGACTCCATACTCTCATATAGAGGGTTATATCCTTCCAATAGACATTAGCTCTTCGCTAGAACGATAACGTTTTTCAGACACAAAAAAACAAGACTCACATTGAGTCTTGTTGTTGATAGGGATGAGCAGGATACATGTCGCCGCTAAGTCATATCACGGATTATTTTTTCTCGGTATTCTGTAACGACCTTCATGATTGAATTTTTTACATCACCGACTTGCTTAGAGGGTTGGCACCATAGGCCAAAACCAAACTTAAAACCTTCCAATAATTCAGAAGCTTCCACTGGCTCTATATGATTATTAGAAAACTCCGAATGGGCAAACGTTCTGGGGAGAATCGCCCATCCTAAACCTGCTTCAACCATTTTCACTACAAGGGCCAATTGGTCGACCTCTTCATGGTTCGAACTTACGATGACTTTTTCGCCCATTCCCTCTTCAATAAGAGACCGCAGTACAAATTGTTTACTATTCCTCAAGGCTGTCAATACTCGATCTGGTGCCATAGAAGCGAGTTCACCACCTTTCTGGACGAAAGGAACAAATTCAAAATGACCTAAAAACGTCGCATCCAAACTATGTATTGCTCGACTATCATGCACATTGACAATACCGAATTGATAATCACCATTCTGTAAACCCTCTTTAATTTCGTTGCGATTACGAACAAGAAAGTTAACTCGCATCATCGGAAAATCTGCTGCTAATTGAATACGAAGCAATACAAGAAAACGGTGTGGTATAGCGCTTGAATAGGCGATACTAACATTCTCTAACCCACCGTAAGCTAGACTTAATGCGACTTTATCGAAAGTACGTGCTTGTTCGATGGTTTGCTTAGCATAGTGGTAAAGAAGATGACCATCTTCTGTCGGTTCTACCGAGCGCCCCACTCGCTCAAACAGGTTGACCGCCAGTTGGTCTTCAAGATTGGTAATCACCTGCCCTATTGTGGTTCGGTGCTTATTGAGTTTGACCGCCGCCTTACTAAACGAAAGCTGTTCATAAACGGTTACGAACGCGAGAAGTTGTTCAAAACTAAAATTCATAGGTTGTGCTTACTTTTTAGAGTTATCTAATTAAATTACCACAAGATCGTAGAATTGCTACTTGGTAACGGAAACAATCTGCGTTTGAATTCCTTCTCGACGACACAAAAAAACCTACTAGCTTCAGTAGGTTTTCTCTAACTTAGTTGTACTCAACGACACGAGCTAAATAGTTGAATTCTCCTGAGTCACCATGGTAATCGCGGTAGACATCGACACTGAAATATTTAGGTTGATCAGCGTAAATGTGGTCAACGACTTTTTGCTCAAGTGACTCCAACGTTTCACCGACCTGAGAGTACACGAACTGCTTGTTCACTTTTTCCAATTTACGTTGTTTCGCTTCTTTGTGTGACACATAGTTGTTGATCTCTTCCCACTTTCCCACGAACTCGACCGCCACGTAACTCGAGTTCTCGTCAATCATGATAAAGGCTGCACCTTCTTCTTTGATTGCAGACAGTTGCTGCATATCACTATCCACTTTTTGCTGGTCAAGATGGGCTCCACTTTGGGCGAATGCAGTCGCGAAAGCGGTAAGCATCATGAGTGTAAGAACGGCTTTTTTCATTGTATCGTTTTCCTGTATTAAGGGAGTTCAGTTACCCAAAGTTGCCCTTGGGTGGCTTTTTTGAATCCATATTCGTAAATCGTCAGCAAGTAGCGGTGATCGAACATATCTTTCGTTACTTTGGCGTATCTGAAATCTTGATCAATGTAGGTAAACTGCATCTCGATATCGTTGATTTCACTGATGTATTTCATTCGATAGAGATCACCTCGAGTTTGCGCTAGCGTAAGGCTTGAGACACTTTTCGATACCAAGTCCAAACCTTTGTCTTTTAGTGGACGATACGGCGCTTTTAACGCACCATTGCGAATCACATCCAACTGAGGCGCTTTTTCTAACCCCAAAGCATCTGAGATTTGTTGATAGTTGAAGTTAGACGGATTAAAGAACACCTGCGCTGCGAGACCACCATCTACGTGTAACTCCTCAAGAGTTTCTCCATCATGTTCAACATCGATAAATTGTGGAGGGAAAACACCAGGGATCGATGCGCTCGCAGCAAGCACCTTGTAAATCAGTTCAGATTTGTCCGCTAAATCACTGTTCGCAATCGCACCAATATTCCAAATCACCAGTTCGCCTGAATCAAAATGGGTACTGCCAATAAAGAGGCGTTTACCATTGCGGTGTTGCTGCGCCATCGCCTCGATCATGGGCTCAGGGTAAGCGTCTGCGATGAAATCATAGAGATTCTCACCATCGGTAAACGCGTCCTTAAACAGGGTATTTAAGAAGTTCTTCTTACCCAAAATATTCTTATCATTGATGTTGAGCATGACTTCTTTCATCTTTGGCATCGCATCACCGCCAATGAAAACAAAAGGAGCGATTAGGGCACCCGCACTGACTCCAGTAATGATGGCATAATCTTTTAGCTCCCCCTTTTCCTGCAGCCCCATCAAAACGCCGGCACCGTATGCGCCGTTTACGCCACCACCCGATAAGGCCAAAATATTGAGCTGTTCACCCTCTACTTTGATCGGTGTGGTTTGATTGTGCGCTGAGTAGAGAAAATCCGGCGCTTCATTGGCCCACATTCGAAGTGGCTCATTTGGTGTCGAACTCGCGATCTCGACATCTTTATAGTTGCTTTGAGAAACACGAACATCCAGCGTATGAGGTGAACTACAAGCTACTATCAGCAGCGAAAGTGCAACCGTCACACCAGAGGAAATTAAACGATTCATAATCAGTCTCATTTAATGTTCTCTGGCGTATGACCAGAGACTCAGTTTGAAGTTAATTGGGTCAAAATGAAGTCCGTTTCGTTGTGTGGAGTTACTATAGCTAGGCACGGCTAAACCCCATAATCGCGATTGTAGGATGCTATCCATCAAAGCAATTATGCCAAGTTTCTATATGCTAACTTTACGCTTCTCCGTTAATTAGGTACTGCGCTAAGCAATTTTCACGACGTTGAACTCATGCGTCGGTTCGACAAATTCGTATTGGGCATTGATCGTCTGTAGCTCCCATGTGCCATAGCCTTTGGTGATCTCCAATACACCGTAAACGGCGTTATGTGTATGACGAAAGGCTGCGACAGGAGACATCTTCTTCATCAAACAAGAAGTAAAAATCGCAGAAATCAAATCACCGACACCGACTGGCTGCATAGCAAATTCAACACTAGGGCGTTGGGCCAAATAGCTTGCTTTCGGCGTCGCTAAAATCATACTGAAGGCGTCATCTGTTAGAGCATGCAGATGTTTCACCAATACCATTTTCGGTCCCAGCTCTAGGGCTTTTTTACATGCAGTGACCGCATCATAAAGAGAGTCAATTTTCACACCTGTTAACTCGCTCAGTTCAAACTGGTTAGGAACAATCACATCAGCGATGGGCAACAAGCTATGGCTTATCGCTTCTTTGACACCGTCTGCCACAATGCAACCTTTGTCTGGATCACCCATAACTGGGTCACACACATAAAGTGCACTATGGTTACGCGATTTGACTAAACTTACCGCTTCGGCCACCGCTCGACATTGCTCTGCGCTGCCTTGATAACCGGACAGTATCGCGCCACATTCTCCTAACTTCTCAATGTTATCTAAGCCTCTCATTAGAGAATGAATTTCATCTGCCCCAAACTTCTGTCCAGTCCAACCTTGCTGGTACTGAGTGTGATTTGAAAACTGAACAGTGTGGATTGGCCAGACTTCGAGGCCCATCCTCTGCATCGGGAAGACGGCAGAGCTGTTTCCTGCGTGGCCATAAACCACATGAGATTGAATAGAAATAATGCTTTTCATAAGTCACTCTTAATAGGGAAGTTTGTTAGCTTGGCGACTAAATAAACACAATGCCGCGCACTGTGCTTATTTGGTCGGAATAGCCTCGACAACGCCGAGGCTTATTCTTAATCAGGCTGGATTCATTAGCCTTTGAATTCAGCAAAGTACTCATCCAACACTTTGCGTGTTGCACGACCGATAAGCTCGTATTCGTGGTGAGTAAGATTTGCTAGCGAAACTCGAACTGATGCATGCACTACATCGAAGCCTTGGCCTGGAAGCAGGATAACGCCGGTTTCATGTGCAAGGCGGAACAGGAAGTCTTTGCCCTTCTCGCTCGCTTTGAACCATTCAACGAATGCTGGTCCGTACAATTTGCCGCCCAGAGTGTCGAGCTCAAGCAGTGTGTAGTAGTCCACACGATCTTTGTTTTCTTCAATTTCTACACCCATGTTTTTGTACAGAGTTTTGTAACGCTCGCGGATGATGCGTTTACATGCTTCTTTGTAGTTTTGTTCTGAGTCCATCAAGCAGTTCAATGAGAACAACGCCATTTGAACTTGTTGAGGAAGAGACAAACCTGCTGTGTGGTTAAGCGCTACGCTGCGGCTGTCTGCTACGATACGGTCAATAAACTTGATCTCACGCGGTTCCGGAGTCAGTGTTTTGTAACGATCGTCCAACTCAAGTTGACGCGCTTCAGGAAGGCTGCGCATTGCATCGTCAAACACGTTGTTGTGTTGAATCGCAATCGAGCCTAAACGCCAGCCTGTTGCACCGAAGTACTTCGAGAACGAGTAAACACAAAGCGTGTTGTATGGCAGTTTCGCGAACAGTGAGACAAAGTCGTCCGCAAATGTGCCGTATACATCATCAGTCACAATGAACAGGTCGCTACGTTCGTTGTTCACGAAGTTTGATAGGTTATCCAGAGTCTCATCCGAGAACTTCACAGACGCTGGGTTTGCTGGGTTCACGACACAAAGCAGTTTGATGTCTGTATCTGCAAGCTTTTCGATTTCAGACATCGGCAGCTGCCATGTTGTCTCATCCAAACGTAGTTCAACGATTTCCAGTTCGTATTCACTCAGTTCTGGAATTTCTAGGTACGGCGTAAAGATTGGAGTGATTAGCGCGACCTTGTCACCTTTCTTCAATAAACCGTTGTTGAACATAGTTTGGAACGTGTACGTCATAGACGCTGTGCCGCCTTCCGTTGCAAACAGATCGAAGTCTGTTGTCATTGGCATCGGGCCGTACATCTCTTCTGCGATGTACTGCTTCACAACCTTTTCGATGTTCGTCAACATGCGTGGTGGCACTGGGTAGTTACATGCAAGGTATGCGTTAACCAGCTCATTCAAAAATGCCTGTTTCTCTAGACCCAAACGGTCTTTTGCGTAGCTCAGCGACTTTTCTAAGAACTGCACGCCTTGGTCTTGTTTATTCTTGCTTGCAAACGTATCGAAGCGTTCAACAATGCCCACACCATCTGGAATGCCACCGAAACCACCATCTAGGTATGAATAAGTGCGCTCGGCTTCCAATATTGCGAACTCACCCAAACGAATGAACGCTTTACGTGGTAGTGTCGCAAGAAAATTAGGATTACCACGACCTGCATCTAATAACGCGCGGTCAGGAACAGTTTGTGCCACTTCAATTAGTTTATCTTTTAATTCAAATGGGCTTAAAACTGCAAATTTTGAAAAATCAATTGTTGTGTTTTGCGTAGTCATAATATTTACCTGAATCTATTATTTAGTAAAATTTGGATAATACTTCCCCTACCGCCTATTTAATTAGGCGATAAGAGTGTTCGAATTTATTTAAATTACATGCCTGCGTTTAAAGTAATAATGCCGACAATAATTGGACCCCATAGGGTAAGCAGTACATTGGCGACTGCATAAGTCACGGTGAATGAGAATACTGGTGTTGCATTACCTGTTTTTTCCATTAAAGCCGCAAATGCTGGGTTTGCACTTCGTCCACCTGTAACACAGCCAAGCGCTTCAACTGGATTCTTAATCTTCAATACAAAATATGAGAAGAAGAACGAAATAATCTGAGGGATAATCGTTACACCCATGCCAAGGAACAACAGAGACATACCGTGTTCTTTGATGGTGTCGACCGCTTGAGGCCCAGCCTCAAGGCCAACAATGCCCACAAATGCTGCCAAACCGAAATCTCGAATAAAGTTCGCGGCACCCATAGGAAACTGAGCAACATGCGGATTGCGGCTACGCAACCAACCGACGATCAAACCTGAGATCAAACAACCTGCACCAGAACCGATAGTGACGGGAATACCAGCAATCTTAAAACTGATTAGACCAATTAATAGGCCCACCACCATGCCCATACCAAGCACGACTAAGTCAGTCACGTTTGCTGAGCCCATTCGCTGACCAATGTTTTTCTCAACGCGATTGATATCTTTTGCGGTACCTGTAAGCTGGATGACGTCGTTTTTCTTCATCACAAGATCCGGCGTTATTTCAATTGAGTTGCCTTCACGAATATAGTCTGTCACATAAATACCGCGCATAGAGCCTTGGTTCGAAGCCTCTTTAATCTCTTGCAGCGACTTACCAATCAGTTTGCGGTTGTCTGCGATCAGTTGACGGTTTTCTTCAATAACTTCATAGCCTTCTGGAAGTGCAATCTCATTGTCAGCCAAACCATCTTGCAGCTGATGCACTGCATTACGGCGACCTGTTACGACAATGACATCCCCTTCTTTCAGGGCTGTGAATTTGTCCACGTCTAGCACTTTGCCATCGCGTTGAATCAATTCAATACAAGCAGCCAGAGCGTGTTGGTTTAACTGAGCTAAGGTTTTGCCTGCTAGCCCACTATCTTTGCTCACTTTAAATGCTCGTGTAACCAGCGCTGTGACAGCGTTGAACTCACCCGGCGCTAAATCACGCTTACCATTTGAATTTTTCTCTTCTAGAGCAATCGCTTCTGCTCGGATATCCCACTTCATCAGTGTTGGGAATACCCATGTCACCATCAGAATTGGACCAAGCGAACCAAAGATGTACGTAACTGCGTAGCCTACTGCGACGTTGGTCTGCATTAGGTGCTTAGCTTCTTCTGTCACACCACCAAGACGTGCGATCGCATCACCCGCTGTACCGATGATTGCCGATTGAGTCAAACCACCAGCTGCAAGGCCTGCTGCCGTACCTCTGTCTAGATCGAACATCCAAGCTGCTGCTAGTACACAAAGCAGGCCAGACACCGTCATCACTACAGCGGAAAGTAGAATGTTGATGGTTCTAAAGTTCAGTGCTTTGAAGAACTGCGCACCACCTTGATACCCTACAGCGTAAATAAAGAGCGCAAAGAAAATGCTTTTTACGCCGGGATCAATATGAACACCAAATTGCCCAATAATTACACCCATTAATAATGTTCCGGCAACACCGCCAAGAACAAATCGACCAATGGTAATTTTACCTACCATATAACCGAGAGAGAGCGTAATAAAGAGAGCAACAAATGGTGCCATGTCAAAAAGGTTAGAAATAATTTCCATGACAATTTTACTCTTACTAATAAATATAAAACTCAAATAATCTAACGAATAATCTGTCACTCATATTTGTTGGATTATTTAATTTAAAAGCATCTCGTTTGCTTCGAAGCGAATATTAGAAACAAAACCTCACAACTCGTAATCCCATTTGAAGGATGAAACCATCACTTCGCATATTCAAAAGCAAACATTGAACAATAATTGTCGAAAATTTAATAACTTAGTGGTATTAAATGAGCATCAAATAAATTGGAAAATAAATTTATTTTTATGTTCACTGTCCAAAAAGCTACTTTGTTGCGCTATTCCCTCTATATAGCGCATGACACCTTTCTCTTGATGGATTAGATCCTACAAAAGCGATTATCACTGATGCCATCACTTGCCTTATCTTTACATTCATCAAGTTAATAGAGAAAAACACCATGAACTCAATGCCACATGAACTTGTGTGGGGCGAAGTTTACTTCCCTCCCTTGTTGCTGGTTATTGCATTGGCTTACATGCTCACCATTTTGGTTGGAACCGTTGCAACAAAACTGGGACTCCACAAATACGTTGCATTTCCTGCACTCGCAGAGCTAAGCCTAATTGTGATTTTTACTGGCGTTATTGGTCGATTCATTACCATATTTTGAGGCAAATTCCGTGATAAAACGTTATCTCATCACACTGCTACTACTGTGTTCCGCTGGCACCGTGATTTTCAGCTACTACCAATCATACACTGACAACCCATGGACTAGAGATGGCCAAGTTAGCGCGCACATCGTTTCTATAACCCCCCGCGTGACAGGACAAATCATCCAAGTCTACGTTGAAGACAATTCGCAAGTGAAACAAGGCGATTTGCTGTTTGAGATTGACCCAAGCATCTATAAAGCGGCGTACCACAAAGCGCTAGCAGCTCAAAAGCAAGCCATTGCATTACTAGCAAAGGCCAAAAATGAAGAGCAGCGAGCACTTAAGTTAGAAAAGCGCACACCTGGCGCTGTACCTGTACTGACATTGAATAACCTAGACAATGCGGTGGAGACAGCCGTTGCCAACGTAGAGCTCGCGAAAGCCAATGTTGAAGAAGCCAAGCTAAACCTTGATTACACAAAAGTTTATGCGCCAACGAATGGTTATATCACTAATTTGAACTTACGCGTCGGCTCTCAAGTCGTCGCTAACTCCCCAGTCGTGGCTTTGATTGATGAAGACAGCTTTTGGATCGAAGGATATTTCAAAGAAACGGATTTAGTTGGCGTTGATCCACAAGATAAAGCCTACGTGACCTTAATGATGCACAATGAAGCTGTGCTGGAAGGAAAAATCAAAAGCATTGGCTACGGCATTGCGAAGCAAGATGGTAGTACTGGTAACGATCTTTTGCCCAATGTGAACCCTAACTTTCAGTGGATACGCTTAGCTCAACGCATTCCAATTAAAGTGAAATTAGATCACTTACCGAAAGATTTTCAACTACGTGTTGGTATGACGGCCTCTATCAAAATCATCAAACAATAATGCGGTGGAATGTATGTTTAATGCCTCAACCAAAGAAGCAATCAAAGCTGCGCTGTCTATCGTTATCGCGATCTGCCTTGCCTTATGGTTTCAATGGGAGAAACCGTATTGGGCAGCGATCGCAGTCGCGGTAATGGCATTAAATGAAAGCTTCGCTCACTCAATAAACAAAGGTCATAATCGCTTATTAGGAACCCTCCTTGGCATCGGTTATGCCTTTTTCCTCATCACGACGTTTTCTCAAGATCGCTTTTTGTTTCTCACCTTCTTCACCTTGTTTTTAGGTGCGTGCATTTTTATGTCGAGCGACGAAAAGTATGGTTATGTGTTCTCTATCGGTTTTGCTGTGTGCTCCATCATCGCATGTATGGGAGGATTTGATAGTCAAGCAACGTTCCACTTCGCTGTTCTTCGCATGCAAGAGACGATTCTTGGTGTGATCACGTTTTCTGTTGTGTACCGATTAGTCTGGCCAGTCAGTACAGAACAAAACTTCATTCAACGTTTTGAGACCAGCAGAGAGGCGATGCTTAACGCTATGAAATCGCCCAATGATACAGATATTGAAGCTCTTGAGACCAACAGCGCCAACATAGAAAAGTTATTCCAACTGGTCGGCTTACCACTTACTGGCAGCTACCACTTGAAAGAACATCGTCAGCTATGGCGTGCGCGTTTAAATGAGATGGCACAAATCCAAGACCGATTGCTAGAACAAGCAGATAAATCGCAAAGTCGTGAGATCGATTGGCCAACGCTAACGCAGCAACTTCAAAGCTTTGATATTAAAAATCCAAGTACGTCACTCATTGGTCACGTTGCTTATGTTATGCAAAGAGAGAAAAACACAGTTTGGCATCACGAGCATCGAACGTTTATCCAGCATTTGAATGAAGACGGCAGAAAGGTATTGCAAGGTGTATCCATGTTCGTCACTTCTTTGTTGATCTGGATTTATCTGCCCGTACCCGGAGGTTTCATTTTTCCGATGCTAGCTGGCGTGTTCTCTTCAATCGTTCCTACTATGCCACCAAGCATTATTAAAGATGCATTTTTTGGTGTGATAGGCACTGGCACGGTGATTCTATTGCAATACATTTTCCTAATGCCAATGATGACCGAGCTTTGGCAGCTTGGGCTATTCTACTTCATCAACATCATCGTAATTTGGAAGGTATTTTCCACACCAAAGCTGATGGTACACAGAATTCTAGGTATTAACTTATTGGTTGTCTTGACATCAGGAGCGCTCAATTTAACCCCAGCATATCGAATTGAAACGCCCTTGCTGATGCTGGTAAACATTATGATCATTTTGATGATTGCCAAGTTGTTTACCGATCTGTTTCGTGTTCGCGTTACGGCCTAAGCGTCACCTCCGTTCTTGAAACTAAAGCCCCACATTGCTTTTGCTCTGCGGGGCTTTTTGCTTTGTTCACTACCCTATTCCTGCCTCACCCATAAAGCGAGGATAGTATCCATCAAAAGCGATTAACGGGATTTCTCTACCCACCATAAAATCCTCTCATTGATTTACGAAATGCAATCGAAAACCATGCATTCACAACGTCAATCACAGCAGACATATCTATCTAACTGAACAAGAAGTTCAGTGACACATTAACTGTCTGAGTCTCGAAGGTTTGAGACTATTCAGAGTGGAAACTGTCATGAGTTTTTTTGAATTACGCGCCGGCAAGACGTCTTCTCTTACTGTGCTCGCGAGCGCACTAATGCTTACTACCCCCACTTTTGGCTTCGCCGCTGAAGAGACGACGACCTACAACGAAGTAATCGAGCAAGGCCGAGCACTGTTCGACAAATACGGTATCAGTCATGATTTACCAAAACTGGCCATCAGCTCTCTAGTTCAAGGCGAGCATTTGGTCGAGCATGCCCACCGAAGTGTTAAAATCGGTGATAGCGTTCGCGATTCGTCCGTCTACTTGGTTAAGAACACCGATAACAAAGGCAACATTGATCTGCGTATCAAGTACAACCCTGAACAACTCGATGAAAATGAAAAAGTACTTGATGAGATCGAAGCTTTCACACGAACAGAATACCGCCTTCGAAACTACGCGGAGAGTTTTGATCCGTCATCAGTAAGAGCCAAAGAGGATCAGAATGGTAATGTGATCATCAGTTTTAATTACTCAAAATACGGTCTTCCTCAAGATATCGCCTACTTTCGCTTTTTAAGCGTTGATATTGAGTTGGTTAATGGTGAACCGAAACGTATGGTCATTACCAACGATAAACCGTTCACACATCACAACTACCAAGTGGATTCTTACGATCAAGAGATCCTCTTCCAGAAGTTAACATCAGGCAAAATTGCGATTGCCAGTAAAAACACCAAGATAGTTGGTTCAAAGAAAAATAAACCCCTCGAAATGATGAGCAGCGTAAAACCGGTAGCGATTTATGAAGATAAGCTTGGCGTGCAAGTACTAGACGAAAAACGCTTGAATGAGGTCTCTGATCCACGCATGCAAGAAGCCAGTGTTAAGCTAGACCGAGTTTTTCCTTTAATGGGTGATATGGTTCGTCGTCAAGGTATCGATTTGCCTCTGCCGTTTGGTGTGTCGCTAGCGTATCGAAATCAAGATATGAATATTCCATTTAATGATTTCACGATTGAAGGCATCGGCCTTAATGAACTGTTTGATCCAGAAGACAGTGTGGGCATCGTGAGTGCTGAGAGCATGACGCTTCGTGGCGATGTAAACATCCTGCCATTTTGGAATGTATTTGGTTACATCGGAAAAGTTAATGTCGATGCCAATGTTGATGCCGCCTACACGGGTGAAGGTGGCCAGTACATAAAAGATAAGCTGAACGATAAACTGCCAGGATTAGGTGATAAGTTTTGCGATGGTTTATCTGCACTTTGTAGTCGCGGACGCTTAGACGTGCCGCTGCATTTGGAATATGACCTTCGTGGTATAGGTACAACCCTTTCGGTTGGCTATAAAGAGTTCTTTGCTTCTGTCACTGGTACCTATTCGCAAACTCGCTTAAAGGGCTTAGATGATTGGGGCGATGGTATTGTTACTGTACAGCCGATGTTGGGTTATCAACTTGTCGATTATCGCACGCAGTTCTTTGTCGGAGCAGAATATCAAGGACTGGACGCTCGAATGGACGGGCATGTAAAAAGTGGTGATATCGAATTCGATTACGACATTGGTGTAGATCTTAATCAATGGGCGTTTTTGACTGGTTTCAATAAGCAAATCGGCAAAAACTACAACCTGACCTTTCTCTATAACAAAGGGGAAACTCGAGAGTCAGTAACCTTAAATCTTGGTTACCGTTTCTAGCTCTCATAAAGAGCCCGCCCCTAGACTATGGTAGGACTGCATCCTACAAAGGCGATTATTGAAACTGTCACTGATGCCCTACCATTTGAGCCATCAATACAACAAGCCATCCAACCATTCACGGATTAATACCAAAGCGTCAGGACGTCGCTTGTTAGATGCCGTTTAACATTTTCGGTGCACGCACCAAATGACTTTTTGGACATAACAATGACTTTACTCAATCGCTCAACTTTAGCCATTACCATCACTCTTGCCTTAGCAGCTTGCAGTGATGACTCTGGTAAACCTAGCGTTCCTAACAGCCCGAAGCCACTACAACCCTTACCACCAGAGCAAATCGCTTTGGAAATTGGCGATGCAACCATTCAAGCGACCAAAGAGTCCCTTGTCATCACGCCTCTTGCTGCGGATGAAAAACTGGCAGCGGTAGAGGCGTTCAAAGGTATCCAATTTGCGCAAGCAGACCGCTTTCAGCACAGCATTGCGATCCCACTTGAAGGCGATATTGATGCGACTCAGTTCGGTGATGCGTGCCCGCAGTTAAAAACCACGGCACAAACGCAATCAGAAGATTGTTTGAACCTAAACATTTGGCGACCAGCAGGGACAGAAGCGTACGCAGATTTGCCAGTGTATGTCTTTATTCACGGTGGAGACTTTGAATACGGCGCGGGCTCAGAACCGCTGATTCATGGTGATATGGTGGTTGCACAAGGTGCTGACGATGGTAACCCGTTTATTGCAGTTACTTTTAACTATCGCTTGGGCTTGTTGGGCAGTGTTTGGGTCGATGGTTTGGACAACCCAGAGGGCGGTAACTTTGGCCTAGGCGATCAAAAACACGCGCTTGAATGGGTTCAACAAAACATAGAGGCATTCGGCGGCAATCCGCAAAACGTGACACTCATGGGTCAAGGTGCGGGTGCCATGTCTGTGGGAATTTTACAGCAATCAAAAGGCGATGCTGCAATCGCAGGTGAGCACTTTCAACGTGCCATCATGCAAAGCAACCCTTACGGCTTTGAATATAAAAGTTACGATGTTGCCAAGAGCCAAAGACCAGAGCAAAGCGTTGAAGATCTTGCGTTACTACCACTTGAAGAGATCATGAAGGTACAAAGCGAGATGCTTGATCCTATTCAACGTCTTAAGAACTGGGTACTGACCGCCGTGAATATTCCGGTTATAAGCCCAACACGCGACAACAGCCCATTAGCTACATTGATGCCATTTGCGCCTTACATCGAGCATCGCCCACCAGCGTTTCTAGTGAAAGAAGTACCAGGCTATCACTTTACTGAGCAAGCCATTGAGAGTGAATGGATCGTACCAACGGTAATTGGCTCTAACAGCGCAGAAATCAATACTCTGGGCATGCTGCCGAGCCTGACATTTTTGATCCCAACTATCATTGAAATCTTGAGCCAAGAAGCACCAGAAATCATTGAAAGTGGTGACGAAACCTTAATCGTCGAATACATGGTTGAGTGGCTAGAATCGGAAACGAACTTAAACCGTTTACGCACCGAATATCGTTCATTAATCAGCGATTCAGCTTCAATTGAACTCGATCTTTCTGACTTATTGGAACTGCTGCCTAGCACCGCTTATGAGGCGATGACTAAGTTGTTCTTCGGTTTGAGGAACTCCGATTCAACCACTGAGTTACTTGCTCTGGCTGACTTCTTCCCTAACGATGAAAGCGAACTGAATGGCGCGGTCAAAAACATGCAGCAATTCAAAACCACGTTGCATGATTTGCTCTTCACGGGTCCAAACCGTCATAAGGTTTCAACTGAAGAAGCAACAGGAGCGACGCCAAGCTTTTACTACTTTGACTACAAACCTGGATTCAACGTATGGACTTACAACACAAAAGGTGAAAATGGCGATCTCGACGTGGGTAATTTACTCAAAAGCATCAGTTGTATTGTGGGCGCTTGTAATGCATCGGAATTACCATTTATGTTTAACAAGGCATTAAAGCTTGATGGTTCAAGTGTTCGCCCAGGTAGCAAAGACAAAGCGATGATGAACGAGCTCTCTCGTATGTGGTTTAGCGAACGTTTATTTGAGGACTTCCAATACAACAGCGCGACTGACCGAGTATTGCTGATCGATAACGATGGCGGTATTCAGTCCACACAAGACTGGGACAATGCTCATCACTCAGGCATCGATCCAAAACTGCGCCAAGGTCGCCTCAACGGTCTCGAGGAACTTGGGTTAATTCTTAGCCACATGTAACTTCATCTTCAGCCACTAAAAACTCGTTACCGAATACCTAAAAGCCAGTTCGCTGGCTTTTTTCATCCTCATTCCTTGAACATCATTAGGAAGGTTTACTCATGTTTCCTAACGCCCTTCGCGCTCTGCTACTCTTTATCTTCAGCGTGCTATTGGTTGGCTGTGCCCAGCCCTACCCTCAAGTTGAACCGGATTTTGAAGCCAATTGGCAAACTACTCAGCATCAAGCCGAAGTTTACTTAATTCCTACCGCTCCAGAAGCCTTTGCTCGTCGCGTTGAACTGGTAAGAAACGCTCAGCAAAGCATCGATATGACTTATTTTTCTTGGGAAAGTGACACGCTTGGTTTGATGCTACTCAATGAACTCAAACAAGCAGCAGATCGAGGCGTGCAAGTTCGACTCACTCTCGATGATTTATTGGTGTTTAACGAAAAATGGCTTGCTGATCTCAGCGCTCACGACAACATTAAAATCCGTTTATTCAATCCGTTTGATTCACGTAAGTCAGGTTGGATTGGTCGCGCCGTCAACTTCTCTACTCATCAGCAACGTTTGGACAATCGTCTACACGAGAAGTACTTCAACGTCGACCATCAATGGATGATTCTAGGTGGACGTAACATTGGCGACGACTATTTTGGTTACAGCCGCAAAGCCAACTTCTTTGATATAGATGTCTTGTTCAAAGGCAGCATTATTCGAGCGTTCGACCAGAACTACCAACAACTTTGGGACAGCGAGCATGTCACGCCAATAGAAAACATCGTTAACGTTACCCCAAACTATTCCGCGTTTACTAAAGCGCTTAATAAAGGTGAGAAAGACAAAAGCATCATTCTGACGGAAGTTGAAAAACAGGTTAAACACCTGACCAGCCCCAACTTCATTGCTGCGCAAGTCACCCCCGTTTTCGACTCATTAAACAAGTTAGAAAACAACAAATCCTACTTTAGAAAACGTGCAGAACACCAAGTTTGGCAACAAATAACCTCTGCATCAAAAGCTGTGATATCAACGCCTTATGTGGTACCAAGTGATGGTGAATTTGCCTTTATTGATACCTTGATGGAGCAAAAAGCGGACATCACGTTAATGACGAACTCGTCTGCATCTAATGATTCTGGCTTTATTCCGGCTTATTACGAGGAGCACCGCCAAACCTTGTTGAATAAGGGCGTTCATATACTTGAGTATAAAAACCAAGCGAAAAATGATGACCATTACTTCCATGCGGATACTTATTATCACAACAAGACGGTGATACTCGATGATCGGCTGACTTATATCGGCTCATCAAACTTCGACCCAAGATCGGATTTCCTCAATGTGGAATTTGGTGTGTTGGTCCAAAGCGAAGCCTTTGCAGAACATGTCATGCACTACTTAACCCGACAACAAGATGAACTGTTTTGGCGAGTATCTCGAGATGGACAAGGCCAAACTCAGTGGCAATCAATGAATGAAACCCATACTAAGAATCCAAACTATGGTGGATGGCATAACGCGCCTAACTGGATATTCAAGAAACTGAATGGTGAGTTCGAACTCTAAACAATCAAGGCTTAAAAAGGCTCTCTATCTGCAAGGATGAGAGCCTTTTTAATGCCCGCTAAAACTGCGTGCCTAGCGAAAAGTGAACGCGGAATTGGTCTCCTTGCGGAGCATCTAAACCGTAAGCAAAATCCACTTTGACGGGCACGTATTTTGAGCTCCATATCAAACTCAACCCTGTACCGCTTTTCCAATCCACCCTATCGTTGAAGGCATCACCGACATCATAAAATGCCCCAAGCCACAATTGTCGGTAGACCTGATATTGATATTCCAGCCCAGCAGTAAACATGTAACGAGCACCGGTTAAATCGCCATTTTCATCTCTCGGAGAGATAGACTCATAACCATAACCCCGAAGATTGCCATCACCTCCCGCAAAGAAACGTAATGATGATGGAATATCGCTCAAAATGTCAGCGACATTAATACCGACATTGGAACGAAAGTGAAACTTGTGTTTTGCACTAATATCCCAAGACAACACACTGTTGCCTTCAATGCGCAGCAAACGAGAATCGGAGAAAAAATTGGGGTCTGAGTATTCCAATGAGTAGACGTGACGGTGCTTTACTTCTAATTGGTCGTTCTTGCGATCAAGCAGCGAAAATGTCACCCCAGGTAATAACAACTGTGATTCGTTATTCTCCGACGCTTGTCGATAACTTTCTTGCAAGTAACGAACGTGCATGGTGCTTTGCCAATCACTGTCTAACTGCCAGTGCTTTTCAAACGATAAATCATTAGAAAGACTCGATGTATCTCGATAGTCGACATGCTTAGACTCAAACTGAATCCCGTAGTAATCCGTCAGGACATTTTTGGTGGGAATTTTATAACCTAGTAATAGCGATTGTTCCGGTTTGGAAGCGTACGCTTGTGCCTCAAAACTGTGTCCACGTGCGTTATACCAAGGCTTGGTCCAGTTTAGCGAAGCGCGCAACCCCAAGTCTGTCGAATACCCTCCGCCGACTTGCACAATATTGCGTGAATTCGGCTCTGCGAGCACTTCTATCGGCAACTTATAGCCATCGAATACCTCCTCGAAATCCGCTTTCACAATCACACTGCGAAACCAATCAGTACTGGAGAGATCGGCCTGATATTGACTCAATTTCAAAGTGTCAAAATCGTCGCCCCACTCAAATGTTCTCATCGCTTCTATTCGAGCCGTTTCGATACCCGACGTAAGGACAGAGAGCTCTCCAAATTGGTAACGAGAACCACTAGAGAAATGCAGATTCACATGAGCTTGATTCAAACTTGGAATGACTTCCAAAGACGATTCGATAAAACGTCCATCTAAGTAACCTTTTTGCTGAGCCAATGAAATCAAGTTTCGTTTTAGCGTGTCGTACTCAGAATGAAGCAACGGCTGCCCTTGTTTAAGTTGAGCTTGATTAATTAGTTCGATGAAATCTTGATCGTTACTGGCCTCTCCCGACACAGCAATATTAGATTTTGCCACCAACATCACCTCCCCCGCGTCAACCTCAAGCGTGATGAGATCATTCTCTGATCTCCGAACATTGAGCTCGGAATGATAGTAGCCATAAGGGTTTAACGCATTATTAACCATCTGCGTTAGTCGATTTGAGGTAATGTTTGAAACAGAGAGTTTCGTTAGTGGTGTAAGGTGACTTTCAAGATTTTTCTCTAATATTGGTGTTAGCCCTTTGATTTTAAATTGCGCTCCGAGTGCATGATGTAAAGGCATAGAAGCTAAAACTGATATACCTATTATTTGTTTAATGAGAGGAGGCACACCGCTACCTAGTTTAGCAATACACTCGACAAGGTTAATGATGGAATGGCATATCTGTTAATCGCGTTTGTAGGATTGCTCCCTACGAAATCCTCTCGAAAATTCACGTTTCACAAGTAGATTCTTTGAACAATAAGTAGGCTCAAGCTAGGAGGTGGCAAATCATGCGGTCTGAAATAGGTATACTGTTTGCCAAAAATACAAAACCCAACGCTGAATGGATCTCATCAAGCGTTGGGTTACATTGATAATGTGTTTTTTAATCTAAAAAGCGGTCTGTTTGTAAAACTAGATCGAAGAACAGTTTCCTTTTTCTGCCATGTCGACTTTTAGTACTTCTGCTTTACCTTTGCTTTCGTCCACGAGTTCTACGCCCGCACCACCAACAAATACACCCATTTTAATGTATTGATTAACGAAATAATTACGGCCCTCTTCCGTTAAGATAGTTAAGTGATTTTCCGAAAACTCAGACTCTGTACTTACTTGATGTTCTTTATTGCCTTCGACCTCATGGTAGAAGAATACACCAGGAGCGGTTTCACCAATACATTCCCCATCGACGTAAACATACTTTTTAAGCGCTGCTCCGACAAAAGCATCTTCTCGGTAAATGTAAATCCCTGCGTTCCCCTTTTGAGGTGCTTCAAATGATTTCATTTGATTTGATACTGTCGAATCAACAGTAGGAACAGAAGCACAACCTGACAAACCCAAAAGGAATGCGGAACACAGAATTACTTTATTTTTCATGTTATTAACCTAGCTACGATAAAATCGCGCCAACCATACTATAAACAAATACATTTACTTATTGGTATTTTTGAAATTTGTGATTCAACCTATGCAATAGCACTCATTTAGCGTATAGATTGAGCAAACATTAGCCATATAATAATCACGAGAATAAAATGCCCTGTATCTAACGATCACTAAATGCCACTTTACTCGCTAGACTGATAAGTAGAATACCTGAAACACCTTCAAGAGTTCTTGAATAACGCTGAGAGTGTGGACGACTAAATACCCAATTACCCACAGATGCGTACAAAACGTTACATGTCGTCGCAAGTACGCTGAACAGCAAGCCAAGTACTAATAATTGCATTGATGTTGAGCTTGCAGACGTATCAATAAATTGAGGCAGAAATGATAGGAAGAATAGCGCTACTTTTGGATTCAAGACGCTGACGATAACTCCCTGAACAAACACATTTTTATTATTATCAACATTTTTGTTTTCAACGATTTTACTTTCTCCACGCCACATGGACAGTAATGACTGAACACCTAAATAAACTAGGTAAGCGGCCCCTAACCATTTAACAACGCTAAAAGCCAAAGATGAACTCAGAATTATTGCTGACAAACCTAAACATGCCGCTAGTGTATGAAAAAAGTAACCAACACCAAGCCCCAGAGCCGCTTTCAGCCCAGCAGATAATTTACCTTTCATTGTATTGGAAACAATATAAATTACATCAGGTCCAGGAATCATGTTGATAGCGAGACAAGCGACAACAAATAATAATAGTGAGTTTGAATCCATTCTTTTCTCCAAATTAACGTCTTGCGGGATAACATTTCATCGAACTACAAGTAATGCAACGTCCAGGTTTCGATTGGTTATATTTAGTATTAACAACACGTTACTAATACTACAGCACTGCACGAAGAGCACAATCATGAACAGTGATACGAATTAAATTATGGGCCTTTGTTAGCCCTTTGAATGATAATATTTAGCATCATTTGGTTGTAAGCTTTTTCTAGCCAGCAGCTCTTATGGAAGTTAACAAATCGGCTACTTAGTATACTTAATAGACCGTCAAATCAGATAGATTATCTATTCTTATTTCTTCAAGCCTTTTGTGCTTCATTTTCCTGCCTCACTAAGCAGCAACTTAATACTTGCTACACCAAAAAATAACGCGAACACGCCTTCAAAAACTGCTTTGGATCTGAGATAGGTTTGTCTGACCTTTTTATGCGCGAAAAGAAAAGCATAGCCAAAGAAAACCAAAGCACTAACCAGCCCCACAACAAAAATGACCGACAACAATTCCAACGGACTGGCCTTAGGAGGAACCCCTATCGAATAAAGCGCACCGAAAAACAGAATAGCCTTTGGGTTAGTTAAGTGAATTAACACTCCGGTTAAGTAGTTACCCTTCTTTGTCGTTACGTATGTTTTGGGTAACTTTAGCTGCTCGATGTTGCAGGCAGAATGTACGGACTTTAAAGCCAAATATAAAAGATAAAATGCCCCACAATATCTAAGAATTTCAAAAAGCCAAACATTGCTATAGAGTATGGTTGCGAGACCAAAAGCGGCTGAGGTTGACCAAAATAAAGACCCCGTTAAAACACCTGCAGCCAAATACCCACCAAAGCGTCGACCGTGGTTCATTGACGTGCCTGCTATCGCAAGAGTTGCAGGTCCAGGGCTAGCGATGGCAGCGATAGCTGATACGACAATCAGTGAATAATTTATCTCTTCCATTTTTACTCTAAGCCTCCAAATGGAGTTTTATCAACACTTATCGCGGAATACTCTATTGAACGTACATCAGAAGCGTAATACTGATTAAAACACCAAGTGTCACGAATCAAGTTGAGATTCTTTGGTATTTTACTGCTCCAAAATAACATCAAATCCGCCATAAATGAGACGCTTTCCATCAAAGGGCATTGGGTTATTGTCTGGACTCATTCGAGGATCCCCCATGATCCGCTGCCACCCTGAGTCCCGAACTTCTTTTGAAGGCCAGACTACCCACGAAAACACAACGGTTTCGTTGCTTTCAGCGTTAACTGCCATGGGAAATGATGTGATATCACCATCTGGTACTTCACTCCCCCACGTCTCAACAACCTTTAAGGCCCCAAACTCCCTGAACATTTCTGCTGCTATTTTTGCGTGTGCGATATACTTTTCTTTATTCGCTGTCGGTACTGCAGCGACAAACCCATCAATGTATGACATAAGTAAACTCCTTTCATTGGAGTTATAACCATAGCTCAATAAAAAGAATGCACATGATGCCAAACCATAGAAGCAGGTACGTAATACAGCTTGAGAGCTACATTCCTAGCTTGGACTTTATATGCATATTTGAAAGGTATGTGTTTGGATCAAGCTTGGTTAGCATATTTATAATCTCCAAAACACTCGAATACTCAATACGTTCCTCTTCAGCATGCCCGATCCCACCTATTGTAAAGTGAGTAAAGCGGTAATCACGATAAACGTTTTGCAGCTGGCTAGAAATATCTTTGAGTAATCTTTTACTGAGGGCGAATGCAGGGTATTCACTACTTTCTGAAAGCTCTGCTGTAGAGCCAATAGATACAATATTGCATTTATCGTTAAGTGAACCTAAAGCGTTAAGCTCATTGACTAAATTAAGATACCCAATCGGACCAACATTCATAAACTCAATCAGTTCGTTTGTTGTCAATTCTGAAGACTCTCCCCACATCGACGCCAAATAAACTATGATGTCAAACTCTACACCTTTGAAGCACGTATAATCTGGCTTTTTACCGGGATCAACGTCAATACAAACAGAAGCGACTCCCTCCTCAACTAGCTTTGATCTAGAAATCGCATAAATTTCTGTACCCTGTAAGTTCGTAGCCAAGAACCTTCCTAGACCCTTACTACCTCCAACGATTAAAATCTGCATAACCCTATTCCTTGGTTAAGGTTGTCTTTCATATTGTCCGCCAAACTGTTCATTAGGCATCACTTTAACGTTTCTATTGCCCTACTTAGTTCTATCTTCAATTTCATCGAATGGTTCAACTGAAATACGCTCTGCAATTTCACTCATCTTCTTCATTTTTTCTGGGTTACTAGTTCCCCAAAACCGCTCCCAGTCTTCACGTGTTCGCCACTTGGCAATAGTTAAAACCTTTTCCGGTACATCGTAAGAACGAAGCATAAAACTACCAAGCGCCCCTTCTACTGACTGATGAATTGAATCTGTCGTCGAACGCCATATATTTTGAAACTCATCCATTTTTTCACTTGGCACACGCCATTCATACACAACTCTAAACATAACACTTCCATTAAAATTTCTAGATTTAATACGGCAAAGTATCAAGAACACTAAGCCAGGTTAATAGATGAATAAAGCAACATAGCAGAGCGTAGAGCAACCTAAAAAACAAAGCGTAAACGCTCTAAATCACTCCGATTCGATTAGTCATGCACACATTCAAAGATTTCGTATTGACGTTTAACATTGGCGGTTACTTTTCCCCAATGTGAGGCTTGAACTTTTTCCTGATGTTGCTTAAAAGAGGCTTTGTCGACGAACTCCTCATAGACATCAAAACGAAAAGGATTAGTCGAGCTTTGAGTCACAAGAAAAGTAAGGCAGCCCGGCTCTTCTAACGTGAGCCTTTTGTGAATTATTAACGCATGTTTTACTAATTCTAAATCCTTTTCCGGAACTAAAATAAAGCCTTTCAATGTTACTTTCGACATATCATCCTCTCGCCCCTGTTAAGAAGTAGCCAACACGCCCTCAATCTCAACCATCATATCGCAAATGTGAATCTCACCATGAATTAAAATGCCACGTGTTAGGAATCTATTTCTAATGCCCTATCGACTTACGAGCATAAGGTTATCTCTACCCTTTCTTTGCCTTTACCGATGTTCTTGCGTTTTAATTGAATTTGGCCGACTTCTGATGTGCGCTTTAAATGAGTGCCACCGCAAGGTACTTGCGCAAACCCATCCACTCTCCAATACCTTCTTTCACTCTCTTGATCGGAAAAGTCACTAATAATAACTGAATCAGAGTTAATCAAATCTTGCACATCAGTTTCAATTTCTTTCAATAGCGGGCCAATACTTTCAGACCACTCGAAATCTATGCGACTCTTATTTTCAGAAATATGCGCGCCTATCTTAACAATGCCTTCCCGACGCTGATAAAACATCTCGAGCACCACTTCAGCCGTAAAGTGTAGCTTCATTAAGGCGTATCTACGCTTCCAATCAATATTCGTAGTTACAATGTCACCAAGAGTAAAATTTGGAGAGGATTCCAATGTGTAAATAAGTCGAACACCTAACTTTTGAGCAATCAAAACCGGAATACCATTAATCGTTCCTTTATCACTCTCTTGGCCTCCAGACTCTGCAAAGAAGATAGTCTGGTCCAATTCAACCTTATTTCCGTCTACATTGGTCACTCTTGAGTTAAGTTCTGTTTGGTAGGGATTAACCCAAAATAATTTCTCGCTCATGCTGCTATCCTTGCAGTAAGTCCTATCCTTGATAGTACATTCAGTGACCACCAAGTCAATTCAAGAAACCTCGCCGTCAAGTGTAAGGCTGTGTATTGAGTACGAGCAGGCTAGATCTATTAGATGCTTTTAAGGCCGGGTACTAAACGCTGTCCAGGGGTTTAGCTAACAACCCGTAAATTGCGGAATCTGAGACTACTCCATTCACTTCCCAACGCTGCCTTAGGAAACCTTCCGTTATAAAACCTAACCGTTCCAAGACTTTACCTGAAGAAGCATTGTCTGGATCTATCTCAGCCTCGATTCGACGTAGATTCAGTGTTTTGAATGCGTGTTCGATTAATGCAGTTCCCGCCTCTAATACAATGCCTTTACCCCAGAAATGACGACTAACGCCAAAGCCAATTTCTGCGCGCCTAGACTCTTTCACGTGATTAAACAGCATTATCTTACCCAGAAGTTGGCCATTGCTCTTTAGGAAGATGCCTAGTGTCACTTCTGTATTGCTATTCATGGCCTGTGTACTCTTGGCTATAAATGTCCGCGCTTCTTCAATTGAAACCCAAGGGCCAGAGTTCCAATATTTCATGACCTCATGGTCTGAGAAGATGTCAAACAATTCGCTTGCATCATCTTCAACTAGCTCTCTTAGAATTAATCGTTCCGTTTCAATCTTTGTTACTAACATTTTGGGGTCAGCCTTTTGGTTTGTTATTGGTGACGAAAATCCAATAAAAGTGTGAGACACGTAATACAAATGATTTCGTATGAGACTTTTAAACAAGCTCAACGCACGACAAAAGCGCCACGTGTAACGACTCTATATTGAAGCAAATTTTAGACATTCAAGTGCGTCAACAAGTAACCGTTGAACGCATCAAAGCTTGGGGTGAGTTGATCACAAGTCCTAAACTCAGGCTCAAACTAGTCCATATACTTTATTATCACTTAGTGACGATTTCCTTCAGTACTCTGGCTGGGTTGCCACCAACAACGACATTGTCTCTAAAACTCTTTGTAACGACTGCGCCAGAGGCTACCACCACGTTGTTCCCAAGTGTTACGCCAGGGTTGATTACGGCATGGCCACCTATCCAACAATTGTCACCAATGTTTATGGGCTTTGCTAGCTCTAAACCACTGTTCCTCTCGATAGGATCTAAGGGATGAGTCGCAGTATAAATGCCAACTTGAGGCCCAAGTAAACAGTTATCACCAAACTTAACTTCCGCAACATCCAAAATCACACAACCAAAATTAGCGTAAAAATTATCTCCAACGTGAATGTTGGATCCGTAGTCGCAATTGAAAGAAGATTCAACATGAATATCGTCCCCTGTTGTGCCGAACAAGCGCTTAGTTATTTGAACTCGCTTTTGTTTATGCTCAACAGACGTGGCATTCAATTTTTCAGTTAGTAACCTAGCGCTCAACCTTAACTTTAATAACTCTTCATCACTTGGGTCATAAAGCTCACCTGCTAACATTTTCTCTTTTTCTGACATAAAACTTGGACTCCAATACCAATTTTCTTACAACGCTACATTAAGTATGTGAGTAACGCTACCTCCTAAGCGAGGCTGTTCCACCACGAAAACAAAGCCCGACTTGAACCCTAGTCCTCAGCGCTATCAATTTAGTGCACTACCACCACCGTTCTCACTAACTTATCACCGAGACGTTGCCTCTTTTTACCAAGAATGAAAATTGAGTCAATAAAACCGAAGAATGGAGTAATAACATTTCGAAAGAGCGACTGAAAAATATTGCACTTTTTACCCGTTCTTGCACTTATAACTGCAATGCCCAAAAGTTTTTTACCCACACTTTGACCATTTGGTAAACAATCAGAAAAAAGGTAATACGATACAGTCGCAGTTACTGCTATAGCGCGCACAAGCTCTTTTTCAATACCGATTTCTAAGCCGACCCATAAAACGAGAGTAAAAATGCTAAAACTGACAAAAAGATCAATCATTTGTCCAACACACCTAACTCCCGGACTAGCCAAAACGTAATTTTCTAGAGTAAATTTTCCTGCATTTTTCATTTTAAAATTTGGACTAACAATTGTTTATTTGTGAACTAACGCTATTGAGACAGTAACATCCCCACTAAACCTAATCCATACTTCCGTAAAGCAAGGTCGAACCTGATTTTTCTATCTTTTCAATATATTACCACGCTTGTTCTAAAGGCTAGATTGGTAATATTTCAACATCTCTTCTTGATTAAGCGCTTTACTTTCTAACTTTTGTTGATCTTTAAAGATTTGAGCTAATGAAGGGAGAATTGAGCGATTTACTTTATAGTCATCAGACCAAAGTTTCCCTCTCATCACCGCTTTCGCACAATGAAAATACATACTCTCTATGACTATTTTGATAACAACCTTAGGATCTTTACTTCCATCGGGGCAAGCAGATATCAAGTTGGCGTCGGTGTGAATACTTGCGATTCCTTTAATACGGAGCACTTCATCAATACCATTTACCATCAATAACAACCCTACCTTGGGGTTACTAATGATATTTTTTAGACTATCGATACGATTGTTCCCCGAGCTATCAGGGAGCAACAATGTTGATTCATCTAAAACTTTTACGAAGCCAGGCTCCCCTCCTTTAGGAGAAAGATCGATATACCCTTGTGAATCAGCGGTACTTAGAACTGCAAAATGGCAGTTATTAATTAATGTAATCGCATGAACATCCAGCACAGGCAGAGCTTTATTTTTAGCTCTCGCACTTGGCTCTGCGTAAATTTCTTTTAACTGCTCTATTGTTTTAATTTCACTCATTCAATGTTATTCCTTCACTATCGTATAATGCTTTGCTTGTAAGCAAGCAGTAACTCTGACTTCTTGTATAGGCACTAGACCTAACTCATCGTAAAAATACTACGAGTACAAGTTGTCTCTTTAATGCCTTGTTATCTGAAGATTTAAAGTTTTTCACTAAACTCCCCACACTGCTTACACTTATAACCATGCTTGTAAAAAAACAGTGGAAAACCCAGTAAAATAAAAACTAAGAAAGCTGGGCGTTTACCTTTTGTAAATGCAAATAGATCTTTACTACCACATTTAGGGCAAACGTCTTTTTCTTCATCAACGTCAACTTCATTTCCCAATGATTCTGAGAAATCGCTACTAAGTATTTGTTTCGCATCTTCTGCATCACTTTCGGCCACCATCAGACGGACGCCGCCTATTGCATTTGAATAAAGCCACTGAGTATTTACCGTGTGCTCGTCAGCGATGTAACTTTCTATTCCGACACTATCTAGGCTTGCTCTCGCAATATGAGCTTCATGAGGAAAAGAAAACCTTGCTACTACAATCACATATTGCTCCTTGTGGGAAAGCGCTCCCGTAAGGTATAAGAAACGCTAATTGGAAATGCCATGTGTAGTATTTCTTTTTGAACAACTTATTAGCCCACTACAGACTAGTACATATACCCTAACCAATCTATATGGCCAACAGCCCAAGTTTTGCCGCTGATAGGTTTAACATATAAATCATCTAGTTGCTCTACAGCAACACCGTAATTTTTATGTTCATGAACGCGCAACCAAGAACTTAGAGAGTTAAGGCGCTGATAACCATTAGCCACATAAAAACGCTCCAAATCGGAGACTAAAATGATGAAGTCGACATCTTTAGTGGACGCATACTCGCTGAGTTGAGACAACATTGTTGTGCCAATACCTTGTCTTTGAACTTTGCTCTCGACACAAAAGTCACTCACACCTAATACTTTATAAATTTCATCACCAACGCGAACAACTCTGTAGTCTAATCCCATGTAACCAACTAACTGATCACCTTCGTAATTCAGAACTCTCATATGCGGGAGTTGCTTATAGTAAGAGCGAGTAACTTGATGTTCAGGAAACGACTGGTTTCTAAGAGCTTCAATTGCATTATGCTGTGCTTTAGATAACTCGATTTCTGGGTAAATATCCATATTTGACCTTTGAGTATTAATGACCTTTTGGAGTTGAGCAACGCAATACCGAACCTTCCGCATACCGATTTAATCACTGAGCTCAACGCCCAGTTAATGCCACGAGTTGAGAATCACTCTTAAACAGATTGTTAGGCATTTTATATCCTGTGCTGCTGCAAATACTTTATTCCATAATGCAGAGATGCCACGCCTTCTAAAGTAACTTTGTATTTACTAATAGATCCCATTAATTCATCAGTACCTAATACGATTTCAGAGTGATACCATCTTTGCTGTTCAATTTCTGGCCATAGCTTCATTTCTGCAATTGTTGCTTGCGCTTTAATTCTTTTTTCTATTAGTTCAGATTTAGATAACTCAGTAAAACCAGCATAAAAGACTTGGGGCTTTCCTCCCCTAGCGAACTCCCTGCAAACAGCCATGGGAATAAGTTCTGAAATATCATTCTTTGTCAGACCAACTTCTTCCTCTAATTCAGAGTACATATGCTTTGTAAAGAAATTTTCAAAGCTAGTATCGGCAGAATCTGAGGGCCACTTTGCAACCCCGGACGAAGTGCAGTGAATACCACCAGGAAAGACTCCTACTTTCTTTACACGTTTAACCATATAGGGGACATATTCGTCTTCCTCTCTGTAATAAATGAGAGCTGCAATTCCAACTGTGTTAGCCATAGTTTTATCATTTAAATTAGGTAAGAGCCCTCCATAGATTCCACGCTGTAAGGACCTTAGTGAAATGCCATCATCATCCTGAGATGACCAATCTAATATTAAATTGGATTTACATTGGTCAAAGTATGATGCCTTCTGTAGTGAGAAGCTTATATTATCACCTGACTCTAAAACTTCATGAAGCCTGATCGCTCCTTCGTTATCTCTAACCCTTTGGGACTCTATAAGTTGACTGAACCCAAGGTCTGAGACTTTAGACCATTCTTGGTTTGGTGGTCGAAGCATGAACTTTCGATTGTTTATTTTAATTTCTATTTTCTTACCTTCAGGGTACATGCTTATTAGTTCACTGTAAGGTATAAAATGAGAAATCGGCGTTTCTTCCGAGTAAACACCTAACAGATAGCTAGTATCGTAATTTATGAAAGGATCTTTTTTGGGAGCAATTAATGACCCTTTAGCCCTTAATACAAGGTCAAGAAGTGTAAGGGATGCACCAGCAGCACCAACAATTATTTCTATAGCCATATGTCTTCCTTTTTGCCTAACGCCGAGTTAAGGTGTGAGTAGCGCAATACCGAAGATCCAGTATTACGCCTTAATCACTATACTCAACGCATAATGAAAATGCCACGCGTTACGAATCACTCTTAAGCAATTTGTTAGTACATGCGCTACTTCTATTTATGCGCTCCAAGATATTGAAAACTAGCATGATATCAAAGGCTTTGAACACTGAAGTGAGACGGGCCGCTACAAAACTTAAACTCGGTTAAGAAACGAAAGTTGGCTAGAAGAAAAACGCACTGAACAGGCCTACTTTCACTGGCTTCAAATTAGAAAAGGATTCTTTCCTCGTACTTCAACAGCCACACCAGAAGTAATCCAGGTTCTCTCAAAAGCCACAACGAAAATGAAGAAGCGCCAAAGAAATTGGCTAAGAGTTAGAAGCCGTAAACGGTGAAATCAAAGCGAACACTCCGCATATAGTGCCACCGGAAAGAACGTGAAAGGCACTAACTGAAAGGTGTAAAAACGAGCGCCAAAACAGATAAACACCAAAACTTATGACCTTTGATGCCAAACCCTTACTAACGCCGCGTTAAGGGGTGAGCAACGCTATACCACCCAACTTAAACTATTGTGCTATATACACAAAAGCTAAACTTTGAACTGAAACCGCCAAGCGTTGAGAATCCCTCTTAAACGCCTTGTTATGTACCGCCGCAAAATAATGCACTTTCAATTTTGGACCATTGAACCATGAACGGAATAAAGTCACTTTTGGGGATGAACTTCTGTGCAGCGGTATTGTTTTTTAAGAACACCTCTTCCAAAGCCCATACATGATGGTCAGCATAAACAGCCCATGCCTTTGCTCCATCGTTAAGCTCAGGTTGTGTCATAGGTTTAATAGACAGATACCCTTTTAACAAGGCCAATGATTTATTAACATCCATGTCAAACATGTACATACAGGCTCTAGCCACCTCATAACCAGGTGGCATATTTTGTACTAGGTCCCAATCAATCACATCACTTACAGCACCGTTTAAATCAAAAAAGACGTTAAAATGATGAAAGTCGCCGTGAATTAATTGCCTGCTTGTTAAAGGAGTATATGAGTGTACGGCTTGTGAGCTCGCTAGATAGTCACGCTGTTGTTTTACTCTTCGTAGCACCGAACCTTTTGCATCAAGCGCACTGTTGATTTCAATACAGGCAACTATTTTTTGTAACCTATCGACCCAAGCACTTTTATCCCATGAGAGCTCGATTGTTGGAAAACTATTTCCAGCCATAGAAGCTAGTTGAACATGCAATTCAGCCAGTGCTTTTCCTAACTGAAAAGCATGTAACTCCGACAGCTCGCTTTTTCCAATTAGCCCCCCTTTTGCTTCAGGGAATAAAGCGTAAAAGCCATCACCTATTTTGCCAAAGGAGCAGCCATCGCGCGTCAAAACTGGGGCTATTATAGTATTCAAATTTTGGGAGAGTTTTTGTAATAATTCATGCTCAAGCTTGATTTGTGCAACATTGCGAACACGATATTTTCTAAGGTAAAAAGTCTCTGAGGATTGGATTCGAAAGACATGATTAGTCGCGCCAGCTGATTGCCGATTTAAACTAGCATCAGCATCTATTTGGTTCCAGTTTTCACTAACCTCACGAACAAAATCACTCATAGTTCAATTGACCTCATAGGTACATAACGCTGCATTAAGGGGCAGCAACGCAATACTGAAGCCGCCGCATACCACCCTAAACACTTAAACCAACGCATAGTAAAAATGCCACGCGTTGCGAATCCCTCTTGAACAGTTTGTTAACTGAGCACCTTTCAGTTTTCGCTGATCTTTCAGCCACTTTCGCCAAAGCTCGTTTTGCTAATTAATGATTAACAAAGCTAACTCAA
>NZ_JAHGAP010000080.1:0-1826 GCF_030248655.1 Vibrio sp. D431a
AAACACACCTCAAGAAGTTGAATTCTCATCAAAAAATTAACATAACAAAGCATTTAAGAGTGATTCCCAACGCTTGGCATTTTTCATTCCATCGTTGGGTTTCGTGTTTACGGTGGTAAGGTTTAGGTCTGTGGTCGCGTTGCTCACACCTTAATGCGGCGTTAGTTCCCCAGAGGAAGCAATCAATCCGTAGGGAATTTTTGTTTCTGGTGGAGTACACGCATAACTCGGATGATATCTCCCTCGACCCAGTAAGAGATAATCATCGAAATCTCAGGAATAATGAGTAATCGTCCGCGGATACCATCTCGTTGTACGCCCATTAAAGGTTGTTCAAGCAAGTTTTCTACTTTTGCTTCAATGAGGTTGTCAGTTTTTTCTGCCGCATCAGGGTTGAAGTCATAGAGAAACTCGAAGATCTTTTCACGATCATTAAGTGACTCTTCTTCCCATAAAATCATTGCTTACCTCGATTACGGATTCTGGCTTTGCGCTCTTCCATTCGAGATTTAGCATTTTGGTGCTCAACGAAAACGGACTTTCCTGAGTCAAACTTCTCAAATGCTAGATTTACTTGTTCAGTTAGCCATGCATCGTGAGACAATGTTTTTCTTTGTTGTTCAGCAAGTTGCTCAGTAAGTTCACGGCATGCGTCACTCAGAGTGCGACCTTGGCTCTCAGCCATTTGTTGAGCTAGGCGTTTTGTTTCTTCATCAACACGAAATTGAATTCTAGTGTCCATGATTTATTCCTTTGTTGGTGTGTGTACAAATGTTAGCACTAGGCTTTGAGATGGGCAACTAACAAACAATTTAAGAGTGATTCGGCACGCGTGGCATTTTTACTATGCGTTGGTTTAAGTGAATAAGGTGGTATGCGGGGGCATCGTATTGCGTGCCTCACACCTTAATTGGGCGTTATGTGCCTTATTCATTTAGTACAAATGGCAATGATTAGAGTATCTATTAGTTAAGCGATGTCACCAATAATTTAGCTGATACTATTGCAGCTCTGATCTTTTCTATCGTGTCAGAAGACAGTTTGACGGTATCTGCTGTTTGCGAAATTCGTGTGAGCCATTTGTTAACCTTACTCTGAGTAGGCTGGTCTTCGTTTAGTTCATCAGTGAGGTCTTCTATATTGCTTGTTAAACTAGCAGCGTCTTCAACGTCCTTTAATGAGTTTACAATGTCCGTTAGTTCTTGAATTAGTTTGTCTTTTGCAAAATTGAATCCTGCTTTATTTTCGCTCGCTTTAATATTTGTAGTATTCTCAGCTTCGAGAAATTCAGTTGATGTAGTTTCGTTTTTGGTTAATGTGACATCGTCACAATTTTTGAGCTTGAACATTGTCATACCGAGGGTCCTATTTATATGGATTGTATTTCATGGCGCGTAAATAATTAAGCGCATAAAACATTGGAATAGACAGGTGGGTGTTATTACTTATCTGGATTTCATGTGGGAAATATGAGTAATTCTGTTTAATGCTTCGGTGTTGATTGTTTGAAAAGTTCAGCTCTGTACAGTTTTCAGCATCGATACCTGTTTTGGTATTCATTGACATGCCTTTGACGCTAATCCCTCGTGAGTCTCTTGCAACTATAGCCGCATCGAAGCCACTGATGCTGCCACCTATAACTCTACAGTTTGTACAGTTTTCTATTAAAATTCCAGCACTCATGGCAGTTATCTCTATAGGTAAGTTAATGTAGAATATACATACAAGTGTATATAGTGTCTACACGTCTAAGGTACATAACAAACTGTTCAAGAGTGATTCGCAACGCGTGGCATTTTTACTATGCGTTGGTTTAAGTGATTAAG
>NZ_JAHGAP010000081.1:0-632 GCF_030248655.1 Vibrio sp. D431a
TTGAATTTAGTGATTGAGGTGGTATGCGGCGGCTTCGGTATTGCGTTGCTCACCCCTTAGCAGGGCGTTAGGCTTATATGGAAGATAAGATGGAAGAACTTTCTAAAAATCAGAAAAGGAAACTAAGAAAAAGTATTAAACATCAATTGGGGCTGTACTCATTTAGTGAACTTGAAACTTCTATTGTAGAGCGCTTAAATTTGGATCTACTGACCATGCTAGTTGCTCGGTTAAATACTTTACAAAAACGAACCAAGTGTATTCGTTGTAATAAGTTTTTTGATGGTGTAATACCTATGTTAGGGCATTGTCAAAGTGTTCACAAAATAGGCGAACCTAAACAAATTCGTACTAAGCCATTTAAGCTGAAAGCAGCTAAGAAAATACGCTCAAAAGAAGTAATTATTGAGCATAAAAGCGTTCATAGTAATCTTTTAGGCATAACAAGTAGTCGTGACTGGAAGAAAACAAAGTAAGCCTAACAAAGCGTTTAAGACAGATTCGCAACGCGTGGCATTTTTGGTTTTATTTAGTTCAAGTGTTTACGGCACAATAGTTTAGGTTCAGTGGTAGTGTTGCTCACTACTTAACGCGGCGTTATGTTAATCGAAGTTTGTTGCAATTAAGTGAAT
>NZ_JAHGAP010000082.1:0-1084 GCF_030248655.1 Vibrio sp. D431a
TGTTTAAGAGTGATTCGCAACGCGTGGCATTTTCACTATGCGTTGGTTTTAATGTTTAAGGTGGTATGCAGGGGATTCGGTATTGCGTTGCTCACACCTTAACAGGGCGTTATACAAATGGAGTCAATTTTGAAATTAGAGAATAGAAGTCAACTCATGGAATATTTGGGTGCAGAGCAAAGAAATACAGTATGGAGTTGGTGTGCGATAAATGAAGCTGAAAAGAAAGTATATCTAAGCGTCTGGACAGACTTCAAAATCAAAGTTAACGGCAGAATGGCATATATACTGCAGGAGCCAGATTGGGGTGTAAATGAAGCTGGCCACTTTTCGGCTGCACGAAATGATCATGATGAAAAATTTAAGAAAATATTCTTAGACGAGTATGAGCCATACGGTTATTTTGTGGAGGTCAAAGACAAAAATGCGGTCCCTAGAGAGATATTATATACGAAAACATCGTTTATATTTTCTCTAGAGTTGGAGTTGCTAGAATCCGGTGTGATAATTGGCTATCCAAAGCAGCGAATCGAAATAAAATAATATTTGTATAACAAAGCATTTAAAAGTGATTCGCAACGCTTGGCAATTTCGCTTCGCTCAAGTATAGCCAAGCGTCGCTCACACCTTAATGCGGCGTTATGTGCTAATGAGTAGGAGTTAGTAAAGTGCGTAAATTTTTGATTTTGATTCTTTGTTGCTCATCGTTCTCACTTTCTGCGGAGAGTGGCGTCGAAGATTGTCAATTGTTTGGCTCTCTATGCGAGCTTCAGGCGAACTTTGAGTTGGCAGATAAAGAGTTGAATGATGTTTATAAAAACATAATGAATCGGATCAATTCAGGAGAACTGTCTGATAGAACCCTTGTGGATTCTGTTGAACTTAAGCAGAGCTTGCTTAGTAGCCAGCGAAGTTGGCTACAGTTCAAAAAGTCCAATTGTGATGCATTCTACGTACTCCAGAGTGGGGGGAGTCAGCGAAACGAAGCACGCATGGAGTGTGAAATTGAAATGACTAAGGAGCGTACAAACTATCTAATAAGTTGGTACTGACTTGGTTTGAATACGCACATAACAAACTGTTC
>NZ_JAHGAP010000083.1:0-619 GCF_030248655.1 Vibrio sp. D431a
ACCTTAACAGGGCGTTATGCGTAATCGATCGACTACGGGGTATTAAATGGAAGTAGTAGAAGCGGAAAAATCGGATTTAGATTCATTCTTTGCGTATCTTGAAAATCAGCTGTCTGAAAATGGTAATGGAGAAGTTCCTCTTTTCCAGCCAATGTCCAGAGAGCAAAGTGAAATTCCAGAAGCAACAAAAGATAAGTTTATCAAAGGCTTTTCCCATCACTTTGGCGATTTAGGTTGGAGAAAGCTCTGGGTTGTAAAAGACACCTCTGGAAGTATCAAAGGTCACATTGATCTTCGCCACCACGGTGATGAAAGCCGTTCTCATCGCGTTCTACTTGGTATGGGCGTAGATGTTTCCTGCCGGAAGCAAGGTATTGGTCAACGACTCATTGATGCGGTTATAAATTTCTGCCAAGAAAAAGCCGAAATTGACTGGCTTGATCTTTGTGTATTATCAGAGAATTTCCCAGCGAAGAACCTCTACCTAAAAGTAGGGTTCGACGTTGTTGGAGAATTCAAAGATCAATATAGAATCGACGGTTTGTCAGTCTCGGAAACAGCAATGACAAAGTACGTCAAAAATTACGCATAACAAAGCATTCAAGAGTGATTCGCAACG
>NZ_JAHGAP010000084.1:0-1401 GCF_030248655.1 Vibrio sp. D431a
CGTTTAGTGTTTAAGGTGCTATGCGGCGGCTTCGGTATTGCGTTGCTCACACCTTAACAGGGCGTTAGGCATCAGGAGGTAAAATGCAGAAATCCGATCAAGTGTCGTTGTATTTTTTGTCTGACTTAGAGAAATTTCGGATCTTTGTCGAGCTATCAGAACGCCATTGGCGTGAAGAATTAACTACGTACAACGAATCTGATATAGAAATGAACGAGTCCGTTTGTTGGGATAGGTACAAGTATCGCAATGATTTAGGTGCGCATTTCCAAGAAGTATTTCCTCAATACCAGAAACAATCGTTTTTGCTCATGTTGGTATCGCTTTTTGAAGATTATCTTAATCAGCTGTGCCACAGCTTTCATTTTGAAAAAGGTTTAAATTGTACTTTAAAAGATTACAGTGGCTCAGGTATTGAGCGAGCAAAAAACTATCTACGTAAAGTCGCCAAAATTGAAGTTCCTACTGGCACTGTCTCTTGGGGTAAAGTCGTCGAAGCAAGAGATATCAGGAACATCATTGCTCACAATGCTGGGCACTTAGACAAGGAGCTGCATAGTAAGCAATTTAGAATTGTTGCCAAAAACCTCAATTTAAATTCGCATCAATTTGCTAGAGTCCACCTTGAAGTTACACAGGTGTATATCTTTGAAATTATTGACGCTATGACTAGTGTGGTTAATGAGCTCTGGCGTGAAACGACGGAAAATGCCTAACAAACAATTTAAGAGTGATTCAGCACGCTTGGCATTTTCGGTTTGAGTCAGGTTTAGTGATTAAGGTGTTTAAATTGAGTTTCGTGGTCGCGTGCTTCACACCTTAATTGGGCGTTAGTCGCCAGAAAAAGCTAGCAGTCAAAATCATGTTTCTAAGCTCAAAACTTGGCTACTGGTTGTTTGATTCATAGTTCCATTTTCGACGGTCAAAGCTCAGTTTCATCGGTTCTAAGTCAATGCATTGCTATTTTCCAAGCGGTTGTTTCGTTCTTTGGTGGTGATAGGGCGGGGCAATCGAAAATCTGTTTTTGGTTGCGAATCTGCTCGGTGAGTTTGTTGGTTTAAAAGCTTATTTACTTGCTGAAAGGACGTTTTCTCTGGTGTTGTAAGTTCCACGTGGTTTCAGTGACTTTGTTGAAAGTCCGCACTGTGAGATTGGCTTTCCAAAAACGCTTTTTGGTGTTGTCAGTCCGTTTTCTATGGCGTTGTTTGTTCCAAGTGGTTTCATTGAATAGCTGCTTTGCGACTACGCCTGACTTAAGTGCATCAAAGCACATAAAGTTTGTTGTTCGCAAAGTTTAGTTCGGCTTAAAATTGTCGCTCGGTGCCTCGCGACTAACAAACTGCTCAAGAGGGATTCGCAACGCGTGGCATTTTTACTATGCGTTGAATTTAGTGATTAAGG
>NZ_JAHGAP010000085.1:0-1140 GCF_030248655.1 Vibrio sp. D431a
ACAAACTGCTCAAGAGGGATTCGCAACGCGTGGCATTTTTACTATGCGTTGAATTTAGTGATTAAGGTGGTGTGCGGCGGCATCGGTATTGCGTTGCTCACCCCTTAGCAGGGCGTTATGTGCTAGCGATAAAATGAGAATATTGAGTATGAATTCATCTTTAAGTGTCCCAACTGACAATCCGTACAAGTTAATGGCGATTGTCGGAGCTGTAATTTTCGTTTTCAGCCTCTATTTCTTACTCAGTCAAACTTACAAATACAACGATATCGTTTTTCAAGCAGCTGAGAAAATTTCAATTATTGCAGCCCAAGATGAGTTAGCTGATGGTGTTAAGAAAGACCGTATTTCGATTGAGAATAAGAAAATTGAAGTCGTGAGTGAAGATAGGAAATATTTTCCTTATATTTGCGGGGTGATTGCTGCTTTGGGTGGATTACTTTGTGGTATTGGATTTCGACACTGGATATTTGAAGTATATCCAGATGAACAAGCAATCCGTAAAGAGCAATTGAAAAGCTTGCGTTTAGCCAATAGGGCTGCTTCGAGAGTTAAGTTGGGAAAACGCACATAACAAATTGTTCAAGAGTGATTCGGCACGCATGGCATTTTTACCATGCGTCTGGTTTAGTGGTTAAGGCGGTATGCGGAAGCTTCGGTATTGCGTGCCTCACACCTTAACAAGGCGTTAGCTGTTTGAGAAACAAATGAAAATAATCGATAAGCCGTTATTTTGGCTATATGTTGAAACGCGAGACTCAGTCTTTTCATCATTTAAAGGTTTTTCCTCTCTACTCTTAGTCATCATTATTGCGGCTATAGTTTCAGGTAACAAATCTCCCGAAAACACCTTCATGTCTTACATGTTGTATCTGTTGATGCTTAGTGTACCTACCTCAATGGGTCTTATGCTTTTGAAGCTTAATTTTCAAAAAGTTGCAGGCTCCATTCCTAGGGCAGAGTTAGCGTACTTTTTACAGAACAATAAAGGTATCGAGCTGGAAAATGCTGTAAAAGGGATATTTTCGCTCTACCTATCATTGATGATTTATCTCTGGTTTTTGATGATGGTTATTGCAGTTTTGGGACCTTTGATTTTAATGCTAGTGTTGTAGTACACAGCTAACAATCTGTTCAAGA
>NZ_JAHGAP010000086.1:0-511 GCF_030248655.1 Vibrio sp. D431a
TATGCGTTGAATTTAGCGATTAAGGTGGTTTGCGGCGGCTTTTGTATTGCGTTGCTCACCCCTTAGCAGGGCGTTATGTTTCTTTAGGAGTTAAACGTGGAATTTTTGGAAAGTCGTATAAATAAGCTATTGGGCGAAGCTAGAAAGATTGAAATTGATGTCGCGCATCATCAAATTAGTTGGTCTCAATGGGATCTAAAGCAAACCGGAGTTCGGTCGGTTTCCTTAGCTGAGCTAATGCGAATAATTTCAGTTTGATACTTAAGTTTACTGATGTGAAAGGCGGCACAAAGCCTTCTAATAATATAAGGCATTCGTGATTAGTTCGGCGCACTTACATCGCCGAAGTATGGTGTTGTGAGACGCATTTCAAACTAAAGATAAACGGTAATTTTTTGGTTAAATACATATTTGAGTTAGCTTTGTTAATCATTAATTAGCAAAACGAGCTTTGGCGAAAGTGGCTGAAAGATCAGCGAAAACTGAAAGGTGCTCAGTTAACAAACTGTTC
>NZ_JAHGAP010000087.1:0-886 GCF_030248655.1 Vibrio sp. D431a
GTTTAAGTGATTAAGGTGGCATGCGGCAGCATCGGCATTGCGTTGCTCACACCTTAACAGGGCGTTATGTTGTCAAAGATTAAGTATGAAGATTTTAATATTATTTATAGCGGCATTATTGTCTGGCTGCGCTGGTTTAATTGAAAGTGCTAGTTCCCCAAATTATCGAGAACACAAAGCTCGGGACAGTGTATCGCCTAGGAATCATAAAAGTTCAAGGAGAAACAAATTAGTCGGTACTGTTGTGCTCACGTTTAATATTAATAGTCAGGGTGATGTGATTGACATAATGGTTACTGATTCTGTACCTAAAGGAGTATTCGATGCTGAAGCTGTGCGAATATTATCAAAACGGAAGTATGCGCCTTCCGAAAAAGGGGAAACTGGCCCTAAAAAAGCTAAGTTCGAGTTTAAAATTTGACACATAACAAACTGCTTAAGAGGGATTCGCAACGCGTGGCATTTTTGCTATGCGTTGATTTTAGTGCTTAAGGTGGTATGCGGCGGCTTTTGTATTGCGTTGCTCACCCCTTAGCAGGGCGTTAGTACGGGTTTGACATCAAAGGTCATAAGTTTTGGTGTTTATCTGTTTTGGCGCTCGTCTTTACACCTTTCAGTTTGTACCTTTCACGTTCTTTCCGGTGGCACTATATGCGGAGTGTTCGCTTTGATTTCACCGTTTACGGTTTCTAACTTTTAGCCTATTTCTTTATTGCTTCTTCTTTTTCGTGGTTTTACTAAGTCAAAATTGTCTTCCTTTGGTGTTGCTGTCGAAGTGCGAGGAACGAATCCTTTTCTAATTTGAAGTCAGTAAAAGTAGGTGAGCTCAGTACGTTTTTCTTCTAGCCAACTTTCGTCTTTCAATCGGGGTAAAGTTTTGTAGCTG
>NZ_JAHGAP010000088.1:0-1218 GCF_030248655.1 Vibrio sp. D431a
AAAACTAATCGGTCGTCAGTCGATGTTCCTTGTAAGCTCAACCCATCTTCTGCAACAACAACATTTATAGATTGACCGACCGATGTAAGCGCGCTCAAACTTGGTTGCTCTGCATGCAGTGCTGGCACACCATTTTCTATGTTGATGGCTGCCGAGCTGCTTTGCTCACCAAAAAATCCAACGATGTTTTCAGAAAATACCGTTGAACCGGGTAGCACTATTGTCGGCATGGTATCGACCGCATGGTTGCCGGCGGCATCCAACACTTCAGCTTCAATGGTCCACGTGCTGTTTAGATTGAGAGTGTTTACGTCAATTCCGGTTACTGTCCACGAACCTGATGCATCAACAAGGCCAGTAAAATTCAGCGTGCTGTCTCCGTCACTTACCCGAATCGTCACCGCCAGACCTTGCTCTACACCACTGGTTGTCCCTCTCATTTCCGTGACTATACCCTCACGGAAATCATCAATGGCAAGGCCACCGCTAATATAAAAATCCGTATCGATATCAATGGTGGGAGCAGTGGCATCTATGGTCGTAGCCTCATCCATTGCTTTCGCTTGGTTGCCCGCTACATCATTCACGGAGGCAGATACGGTTAACGCCCCATCGGCTAACGTGGATAAGTTCGCCCCTTCGACTTGCCACATACCATCAACGACAACGGTATTGAACGAGAGCATCACCCCCAAGCTGTCTTGAACCGTGACAGAAACCGTCTGACCATTTTCAACATCACTGACTTGCCCTGACAAAGTGACAGATTGGCGCTCTTCAATGTTTAAATAGCCGTCTCCGCCATCGTCAACGTCCGCCGTCACACTTGCGAGCGTATCTTTGACGATGGTGTTTTCACTGGTTGCAGGGTTGCCCGCTATATCTATACTCTCAGCAACAACGGTCAGCGTACCTTCAGACAATCCAGAAAGGTCAACGTCGTCCAGAGACCAACTTCCACCAGTCACCACCGTTTCTAAGTTTATGACCGCTCCTAACGAGTCGGTTACCGTAACTTGGATACGCTGGCCATCTTCAATGTTTTCAATCGTCCCTTCGAGGCGAGTAGTCGCGATTTCGTACTGATTTAAATACTCATCCCCTCCACCATCAAAATTGACGTTCACCGTTGCAAGCGTATCTTTAATGGTCGTATCGACGGCGTTCAGGTTATTGCCATAAATGTCAGAAACCACAGAAGTCACCGTAAGCGGCCCT
>NZ_JAHGAP010000089.1:0-1048 GCF_030248655.1 Vibrio sp. D431a
TTAGCAAGGCGTTAGAACTTTCAAAGGAACATATAGATGGAAGTAAATGAATGTATTTCCTTTATCATGCTTAATGGTTCAAAGGTACTGCTAGAAAAGCGCAGTGAGCAAAAGGAAACTGATCCGGGCTTAATCACTATACCGGGTGGTCACATTGAATACGGTGAAACTCAAATTCAGGCGTTGTTCCGAGAGTTAAATGAAGAGCTCAATGTTATTCCAACGGAATACAAATATTTATGTTCCCTTTACCACCCAACAAAAGAACTGCAGTTGATCCATTATTTCATTGTTACCAGTTGGGCAGGAGACATTACGGCTCACGAGGCTGATGAAGTTAAGTGGTATTCATTGCAGGCGAACCAAGTTGGAATCGCAGCTGACAGTATCGCTTTGAAAGAATTAGAACGGGTTAGTCGTTATCTTTGAGTACAGTTCTAACAAAGCGTTCAAGGCGGATTCACAACGCTTGGCACTTTCAGTTCGAATCGGCTTTTGTGTTTATGGCACAATGGTTTAGGTTGGGTGGTAGCGTTGCTCACCACTTAACGCGGCGTTATGTACTTTGGAGAAAATATGGAAGTAGTAGCTACGGAAAAACACGTCTCAGAATATCCCAATCCGTTTTATTTGAAACAAGGTGATAAAGTAGCTCTCGGTGCAATTGACGACGAGTTTCCCAATTGGATCTTTATAACCAGTAGTGAAGGTATGCAGGGTTGGGCTCCAGTTCAATATATCGAAAAGATTGAAGGAATCTCAGAAGGTATTTTGCGTTATGACTATGACAATGTTGAGCTCAATACAGTCATTGGTGAAAAGCTATCAGTGCAGTTTGAACTCAATGAGTGGTATCGAGTCTCGAGGTCAACGGGTGAAATTGGTTGGGTACCAGTGCGCTCGGTACAACGTACATAACAAATTGTTCAAGAGTGATTCCGCACGCGTGGCATTTTTATTATGCGTGGGCTTTAGTGGTTAAGGTGTTATGCGGAAACATTAGTATTGCGTGCCTCACACCTTAACAAGGCGTTATACGTAATGAGAG